>CAIOJS010000490.1 GCA_903858655.1 uncultured bacterium
ACAAATTATTACTTTTGCAAATAGATAAACAATACGTGTTTTCAAATTAATTTATAAACCATTAAATATAAATACTTATGGGAGATTTTATAGGACGTTCAGATGCAGACTTTGATGCATTTCAGGACAATTATGTTACTAATGTTAACCTTTTCAAGGCGACATGGGGCTTGTCCGCCGATGCCCTCACAGAATGGACATTTCTCACCGTTACAGCCGGAGATAAAAAAGCTGAATGGGTGCTTCGTTGGGCAAAAGTGAAATCCGGCGAGTTTACGCATTCGGATGTTGTGTTCAAAGATACCGCTCGTCACTCTTACGAAAGCGGCGATATCAACAATCCTACTGATACCAGTTTGAGGATTTTTACTAATCGCTATATCCGCTTTAATCCGTTGGTAACTGACGGACAAAAAGCCGCTATCGGGATTACGATTCCTGACGAACAACGGTCACCGGCTCCAGGTGTAGATGGAAGCAATGTTAAGAGAGAAGTTGCTGGTCAGGTTATAAAAAATGAACATCTGTTTCACCTTAGCCTTGTGAACACTCCCGGAGTTAAAAGCTTGGCAAAGGGAACAGGAGTTGATGCTATTGAAATTTATATCGCTTTCACACCTATCACCGTAACAGTTTCCCCTGCTGCAAAAGAATACACACTGGATGGCGAATCAAAAGGCGGTTATTACAAACGCCAGTTTGATGATGGACAAGAAGAAACGAAAGCATGGTATAAAGCCCGCAAACGTTTTAAAGGCAGAACAAAAACCTGGGGACCCTTCAGCAAACCTTGGAATGGAGTCATCTCATAGGCATGTTTTTTAGATAACTAAAACATACTTTTTAAATAATAAACTTCCGGAGATGAAAATAATTCTTCGGAAGTTTTTTTTTTATTCGTATATTTGCTGAAGTTTTCGGAATGTTTAATTAAAAATTGATGTTATGAAAAAAATTTTGTTCTTCCTGCTATTCTTACCGCTTTTTTGTTTTTCTCAAAACCAAGGCAACAAATGGTATTTCGGATATATGAAAGCACTTGATTTTAATAGTGGCTCTCCTCCCATACCTATTACAGGTGGTCAAATAATTCCGCTGCCTCAAGATATTAATTGGTATATACATAATGAAGGAACTGCTACTATTTCAGATGACCTCGGAAATTTATTGTTTTATTCAGAGGGACAACATGTTTGGAATAGAAACAATCAGGTTATGCCTAACGGAAATTCTCTTATGGGATGTTATTCATCTACCACTTCTTCATTTATTATTCCGGTTCCTTTATCAAATAGGTTTTTTTATCTTTTTACAACTGATGGACTGGAAAATAATCTTTTAAATGGATTAAGATATTCTAAAATTGATATGTGCCTTGATGGTGGTAATGGTGATGTTATTATTAATGAGAAAAATATACTTTTGCTTGATACAGTAAGTGAAAAATTGACAGGAGTAAATCATCCAAATGGGAGGGATATTTGGTTAATTGCTCATAAGCATTATTCTGATGCCTTTTATGCTTATTTAATTACTCCAAATGGAATAACTGACACTGTTATTACACATATAGGTTCAATTTATGGACCTTCAGTATGGCAGGCTCAGGGTCAAATGAAAGCATCTCCTAATGGAAAAAAAATTGCATCATTGATAAGTAATAATGGAGTTCCAAATGGTGCAATACTGGATTTTAATGATTCAACAGGCGTTATATCTAATCTGATTAATCTGACCTCAATTTCAGATGAATATTCTCTGGAATTCTCACCCGATAATTCCAAATTATATACCTGGGGCTTGGATGGATTTTTTCAATTCGATTTAAATGCAGTAACTGAAGCAGGAATCAATGCGTCAAAAACCACTGTTACTTCCGGTGGTGGCATACCATTAGGTATACAATTAGGACCAGATGGCATTATTTATACTGCTTTGGGTACAGCAATTTTATATCCAAATCTTCCTGCAGCATCATGTGGATATACTGCCGGATATTTAAGCATTAGCGCAAGTACGGATTTCCCAAGTTTTATTAGTAGCTTTAATTATCATAATAAACAATGTGACTGCTCAATTGAATTTATTGGTGAAGAAATTGATAACACAAAAATGAAAGTGTATCCTAATCCGGCAAAGGACAACATAACAATAGAAGCTCCTCAGCAAGCCATAATAGAAATTTCAAGCATAGAAGGACAAATAATAAAAAGATTAAAAACAAAAGATAATAAAACAAATATTGATATTTCAGACTTAACAAGTGGTGTTTATATCATACGAGCACAGACAAACGAAGGAATCGCGACAAAGAAATTTATAAAAGAATAATCGCCTAGTGCTTAACGCAAGTACAACAAAAACACCAAAAAAACTTTATTACTTTAGTAACAAAACAGCAACCTACATTGATTCTTAACTTTATTACTTTCCTCTGTATTTACTTTAAAGTGTGTTGAAAAACACTGATTTGTGATTTTGAAAAATTCATCTCGTATCGTATGTAAATGGCATTTTCATAGTACTTATTCAACAGTAATAAACTAATAAAGTAAAAGACACAGGGATAAATTCCGGTTATTAAAGTAATAAAGTTTGATACTCGTCTGACAGTAAGCACTACCTCCGTCATTTATATCAAATAAGGCGTGAGGCATCGGAGGCGGGTATTAGAACGTAAAGAAAAGTCGTATCGTCAAATACACAAAATATCCCGCTTGGGCAACAAACAACAAAGCCCAAAACATGGCAGGAATCCCTGTGAAACGTTCCAAGTTATAGGCATCACCGGCAGCTTTTGATTTCTTGCTTGCAATGATAACGAGTTCTATGGATGAATATAAGGATTCGAACAACATGACACCCGACAGCCAAAGCGTAAACACATATTTTACAGTATCATTCCCATAAAAAATCACCACAAGTATCAGAATAATAAATGAAATGAGCCAGAAAACTCCATAAGTATTGCGCACCAACATGGCAAGATTCAATAAAGCAATAATGACAACAGTGTATAAAACTATTTGATATTGATTTATGGAGATTAAATAAAACATGAGAAATGCAAAAGCCGAACCAAAAGGATATCCACCTATTGCAACAAGAAACCGACTCCATTTCCCGTTTGTTTTGGTAGTGGCAGTTCCCGAACGGTTGCTAAAAAGTTCCACTTCGTAAACCTCTCCACTCGTCAATAATGCAAAAAAAGCATGACCACTTTCATGAATCAACGTATTCACCACTCTCAAATATTTACCAACATAGGGTATGCGGTTGATTAACAAAACCACCAATGGCAGGGCGTATAAAAAATATTCTTTTTTCAATGTTAAAGATTTTGAGATTGCAAAGTTCGCTTTTATTGTATTCACAATGATTTATCTTAACAAAAGAAAATACACAGAAGCCTGTTCATAACTTATATTAAATATCATTGGAAAAAATTGCTTCTATTTCAAAAAAAAAGTGTACTTTTGTAGGTGTTCAAAAAAAAATAAAAGATTGATTATGAGTGATAATGAAAATGAAGTAGCATCAAACGGTGCAGTGGACAACGGAACCTACGATGCTGATAGTATAAAAGTATTGGAAGGATTGGAAGCAGTTCGTAAAAGACCTTCTATGTATATTGGTGATACTGGCACGAGAGGTTTGCACCATCTGGTTTATGAAGTTGTGGACAATTCTATTGATGAGGCTTTGGGGGGTTATTGCGACACCATTACGGTTTCAATTAATCCTGATAATTCCATTACCGTAACTGACAATGGTCGTGGAATTCCCACAGGGATGCACGAACAAGAAGGTCGTTCAGCTTTGGAAGTAGTTATGACTGTGTTGCATGCTGGTGGCAAATTTGATAAAAATTCCTATAAAGTATCCGGTGGGTTGCATGGTGTCGGCGTTTCAGTTGTAAATGCTTTATCATCGCATCTCAAAGTGAACGTGTATCGCGAAGGTAAAATATTTGAACAGGAATTTGAATTTGGCGACCCTTTGTATCCTGTAAAAGTTATTGGGGAATCTGATAAAACCGGAACCACGATTACTTTTATGCCAGATAAGTCCATCTTCTTTGTTTCGGAATATAGTTACGATATTTTAGCTTCTCGCTTACGCGAATTAGCATTCTTAAATAAGAAAGTTCGGCTAACTCTTACTGACTTGCGCGAAAAAGATGAAAATGGAGAGTCAATTTGCGAAGAATTTTATTCTGAAAATGGTTTAAAAGATTTTATCGAATACTTAGATTCAACTCGCGATAGGCTGATGCCTGTACCCATTTGCATTGAAGGTCAGAAAAATGATATCCCTATTGAAATTGCGATGCAATATAACTCTTCCTATTCTGAAAATATTCACTCCTATGTCAACAATATCAACACCCATGAAGGTGGAACGCATTTGGCAGGATTCAGAAGAGCACTTACACGTACATTGAAATCCTATGCTGATAAATCAGGGATGTTATCAAAGCTAAAATTTGATATCAGTGGTGATGACTTCCGCGAAGGATTGACGGCAATTATTTCTGTGAAAGTTATGGAACCGCAGTTTGAAGGTCAAACCAAAACCAAACTTGGAAACAATGAAGTGATGGGAGCAGTTGACCAAATTGTGAGTGAATTATTGAATTACTATTTGGAAGAAAATCCGAAAGAAGCTCGCATCATTGTCAACAAAGTGATTTTAGCGGCAACTGCTCGTCATGCGGCGCGTAAAGCTCGCGAATTAGTTCAACGTAAAAACATACTAACAGGTTCAGGATTGCCTGGAAAATTAGCAGATTGCAGTGAAAAAGATGCTTCCCTTTGCGAAATATACCTTGTGGAAGGTGATTCTGCAGGTGGCACGGCAAAACAAGGTCGTGACCGAAAATTTCAAGCCATTTTGCCACTTAGAGGAAAAATTCTAAATGTGGAAAAAGCTATGCCTTACAGAATATTTGAGTCGGAAGAAATAAAAAATATGTTCACGGCTTTAGGTGTTTCCATTGGAACAAATGAAGACTCTAAAGAACTAAATATAGAAAAACTTCGCTATCACAAAATCATCATTATGACCGATGCCGATGTGGATGGCAGCCATATTGCTACATTAATTCTTACGTTCTTTTTCAGATATATGAAAGAACTCATTGAGCGTGGACACGTTTATGTTGCCACACCTCCACTCTATTTGATTAAAAAAGGAAATGCTCAACATTATTGTTGGACAGAGGAAGAACGCGAAGCCATTGTAGCTGAATTTTCAAAAACAGGTAAAGAGTCAAGCATCCACATTCAACGATATAAAGGTTTGGGAGAAATGAATTCGGAACAATTGTGGGATACCACCATGAATCCTGAGTTTAGAACGTTGCGACAAGTTATCATTGATAATGGCACCGAAGCAGATCGTATTTTTTCCATGTTGATGGGTGATGAAGTTCCTCCACGCAGAGAATTTATTGAAAAGAATGCAAAATATGCTCGCATAGACATCTAATTCTATGAATATTATTGTTACGGGTGCCGGAAGGGGTATCGGATTGGAGGTATGCAAATGCTTCCTCCTAAATCCAGACAATACTATTTATGCCATTTCACGAAATATTGATGCTTTAAAAACATTACAAGTCCGCTTCCCGAATTTGTTTCCGCTATCTTTTGACCTTGAAAGCAACTCATTTGATGAAGTTGCGAATCACATCAATAATAAGATTGATATTTTGATAAACAATGCAGGCTTATTAATCAACAAAGCATTTGGAGATTTTGAGCAAACGGATTTGGAACGCACCATGAATGTAAATTTTATTGCACCTTTCAAACTAATTCAAACCTTACTGCCTTATTTTGCTGAATCGGCTCACATTGTAAACATAAGTAGCATGGGTGGTTTTCAGGGGAGTTCAAAATTCTCTGGTTTATCTGCATACAGTGCCAGTAAAGCGGCTTTAGCATGTTTATCAGAATGTTTGGCTGAAGAACTTAAACCTCGGAATATCAAAGTCAATTGCTTATGTTTGGGTGCTGTTCAAACAGAGATGCTTGAAATGGCTTTCCCAAATTATAAAGCAGATATGCAACCTGCTGACATATCAAAATTTATTGTAGATTTTGCTTTACAAGCCTATAAATACATGAACGGAAAGGTCATTCCCGTTTCATTGAATACGCCTTAATTTTTTTCATTATTGATACAATTTTCTTTTCGTGCTCTTCGTTAAGAAAAGTGATTAAAATTATTGTTGCTATGAAAACATCTGCTTTAAAATCCCTTTTCTATGCAGTTTTTTATATAACTGCATTTTCGGCTAATGCCCAAATAAAATCCACTATCAAAATCAAATCTATTACCATTGAAAATGGCGATACGATAGTGAATGAGAAAACCTATCAGAATGATGGCAACACCATTATTTATGATACAATGTCTAATGACAACTCCCGATTTTTATTCTTTAATAAAGATTTTGAGATTGACACCAATTTTGATCAAAGTTTTTCGGATAACTTTAGCCGGGAGATGAGTGAATTTATCAAGAAATTTAATTCTCCTAGAGATAATTTTTTTGATAATGATTTTGATTTCTTCGATCAAAAGATTCCTTATAATTTTGATTCATTGTTTATGAATCATGGACAAAAAAGTATTATTCCTGTGGATACTTCTGGTGAGGACATGGAAATTCCACTACCCAAGAAAATGTCAGCCTATAATATTAGTTGTGAGAATATCTTTTTACCGGAAAAGCACAGCGTTAATAATTATACGATACATCCTGATTCTGAAGAAGGCTCTCTTAAAGTTTCTTTTAGTTTGGACCCGAAGAAATCAAGCACGATTTGCTTTATTGATGCCAATAATAAAACGTTTTATAAGGAGAAAGTGCCTAAATCAAAAGGAACCTATACTAGAATCTTTGATTTGACTGTTATTGATCCCGGTACATTTTATATCACGATTACGCAAGGAACTTTACAAAGCAAGAGTTTAGTCATCTTTAAAAGAAACGAATAATAATATTAACCAACATTTTCTTTAGGAGGTAAGCAAAAAAGTAGTATTTTTGCACTCCATTAATGCACAGGGGGTGGTTAGCTCAGTTGGTTTAGAGCGCTTGCTTGACAGGCAAGAGGTCATCAGTTCGAATCTGTTACCACCCACTCATATTTTTGACACTTACAAAATAATGGGAGTGTGTATTTTATTTGGGTTTTAACATTGGGCTTATTTTATAAAATATGAATTGAAACCCAAAACATCTTAGGCCATTCTTATTTTTGAAATAAATATTAAGCAGTTGGCAGGTTATTTTGCAGGCTCTGCTCTACTGTTTGTAATCAATGAATTGTTTCTATAATTCAATTTTCCAAGTTTATTTTGCTTTCATCAAGACCTTGCAGCGTGTTGTTGTTAAATTCTTTTACGACTGTTTCGATATTTCCTTTGTAGAATTCCATGAAATGATAGGATTTTTTCTAAGTTTTTTGTGTTGACTTGTAATTGAAAACAAATAGAAATAATTATTTCCTCGATAAATTAATATTCTATAAGAATAATGATTTCGCACAAACTAATCGGAGTCTTTTTCCTTTGGAACTTTCAATCCTGCTTCTCGAGCTTCGCTGATAGCAATGGCTATAGCCTGTTGACGGCTTTTTACGGTTCCGCCTTTGCCGTCTTTGCCTGATTTCAATTCACCATGCTTAAATTCGTGCATCACTTCACCAATTTTCTCTTCTGCTTTTTTCGAATATTTTGCCATACGTACTGGTTTTTTAAATTTGTTTATGTTTCATTTTGGTGGTTCGGGTTGTGCAGGGAAGGGTTTCTCGATGCGGGTTGGATCATTCTTCTCCGGTTCGTTTACTCCGGGTTCTAATCGGGTGGGGTCATGATTTTCGTCAGGCTTCGTCGGCGTAGGTTGTATCCCTGGATGATTTGGGTTTTCCGGTTGGTGGTGAGGATTTTCTTGCCATGCTGTGGCTTGTTCGTTCGCCTTATAGTTGGTTGAACCACTTAGCCAAATTATTTGTTTTCTTTCCATGTCAATTTAATTATCTAATAACTTGCAAAGGTAAACAGGCATTGACGAATAAGGCTTACACAATTTCTTGAATTAGTTGTATAATTCACACTTATGGAATTTCGATAGAAATGTTAGATGCAATTTCCCCTTCTAAATGAATTACCTCGCATCCTCCGAAAAGAAAGCCAAAATGCTAACGTATCATCTTATTCTTAATACATTTAACATAACATTAATCGAGCGCAAAATAATCATAAAAAATAGACATTTATAATTTAATAAAAAAACATATAGTTACGCATATTGTCATTTTACACTTTTGCGAAACTATATAGTTACATCGAGTTGCAAACTATTTCCGCATGAAACTATATAGTTTTATCGAGTTGCAAACTATTTCCACGTGTAACTATATAGTTTTATCGAGTTGCAAATTGCAACTCAGTGTAACCATCTTGTTTTATCGAGTTGCAAGTTGCAACTGTAAGTAACTATATAGTTTTATATAAATGCAAGAAACATGATAATGCAACAAAAAATACATAGCTATCTTCTCCAAAGATATTCAGGATTGCTTTTGCAGTTAAAAATAATTTGAAAATAGTGCTTTATATATAATAGGTATGACAAAAAAATATCTTCCATAAAAAAGAAATAAATCACATTCCAAAAAACTCCAAACTCCGAACTATGAACTCTGAACTATAAACTATGAACTCGTAACTATGAACTGTGAACATTGATAAGGTATGAATTATGTAAATCAAAGTATGAATTGTGTAAGTGCTTGGTGGCTCATTGTGTGTACTTTTGCATTACGAAAAAAATATTAATCTATCTATCATGGAACTAAAAATTAACAGCAAAACATTATCCTATAATATGATTGTACAAACGCCTTATCAGGATGAATTCCCGGGCTATCCGGTCTATGCAGCTTGCGACGACATTTATATGCGCGGCAGCAAACAAAAAAATGTGAATCCCGAAGACATACATAGCTATAAGCATCTTTATGGAACGAATATGGGTAAGTTTACCAATAAAGAAAAACTCAACAACGACGAGCGCGTGAGCAATCTGGATGTGCCGGGAGCCGATTTGGACGAAGAGGACCAAAACGTGGGCAACGAGGACGAAGAAAACAACTATTACTCCCTTGGAGGCGATGACCACAATGATTTGGATGAAGATAAATCGGAAGTGAATTAAGCTGAAGGCTACATCGTAGAAATTTTACATACACCTATACTATATATCCATCTATAAAAAAACCAGAAACATGAAAGGGAACGAAGAATTAATTGTTGTTTTGAACACTTTGTTGAAGGAAGAACTGTCAGCTGTCAATCAATATATGGTTCATGCCAAGATGTATCAGAACTGGGGCTACGGCAAACTGCATACTGCCATCCGCAATCAAGCTTTCGACGAAATGAACCATGCCGAAATGCTTATCGAGCGTATTATTTTGTATGAAAACACGCCGACGGTCACCAATATCAATATGTTGAATATCGGAAAAACCGTTTCGGATATGATTGATAATGATAATAATGAGGAGATAGGTGCGGTCAATTCCTACCATAATGCCATTCGGTTTGCACGTTCGTGCGACGATTATGTTACGGTGGATATTCTCACCAGGATTCTCATCAGTGAAGAAAGTCATTTGGATTGGGCTGAAACGCAACGCAACCAAATTCAGCAGATGGGCATCGAAAATTATTTATTAAGTCAAGTTGAAACTAGTAACGAATAATAAAAAAACAAAAAGTAAAGCATCATGAAACCACACCTGGTAAAGATAAAATCATTGAAACTCATCACGCACGACGTTTTGCTCGTGTTGACCGACAAACCTGTTAAATTCAGCTACGTCCCCGGACAAGCTGTAGAAATTTCTATCAACAAACCCGGTTGGCAAACCGATCGGCGTTCGTTCTATTTCATTTCCATACCCGAAACTACCGATTTGGAGTTTTGCATCAAAACTTATCCCGAACATAATGGCGTTACGAACGAATTGCTGAAATTGCATGTGGGCGACGAACTTATCGTTTACGAAGAGTTTGGCGAAATTTCGTATCGCGGCGAGGGTCTCTTCATTGCCGAAGGTGTAGGCATCGCACCTTTCCTATCTATCTTTCGCAATCTAAATTCGCGCCATTTAATAGGCAACAATCAACTTATCTTTATCAACAAAACCAAAGCCGACATCATTTTGGAGACCGAGCTAACGAATATATTAGACGGCAATTACACAAATATTTTGTCGGAAGAACAGACTGCTGCGTATGCGCATGGACCCATCACGGAGCATATCCTGAAACATTTTCTGAACGGAAAACAAAAATACGTATATGTGAGTGGCTCGGCTAAAATGATAGCTGCTGTAGAAAAAATCCTGACGGCACTTCATATTTCTAAAGACTTCATCGTGAAAGAGACAGCCGAAGAAAGAAAACCGGTTGTTTATTCAAACTATCAACAATTTTATTCAATTATTCCAATGTTTAATTCAAAAAGCTATGACCAACATTAAATTATTATCTCCTACCTTGCTCGGCACCATGGAATTGAAGAATCACCTCGTGATGGCTCCCATGACACGTTGCCGTGCCATAAATAACATCCCAAACTGCCTGATGGCGACCTATTATGCCCAACGCGCAGATGCGGGACTCATCATCTCTGAAGGCATTTCGCCTTCACCAAACGGTTTGGGCTATGCGCGTATCCCGGGCATATATACAAATGCACAAGTGGATGGATGGAAAAAAGTTACCTCAAAAGTGATGATGGCAGGCGGCAAAATCTTTGCCCAATTGATGCACACAGGGCGTATCAGCCATCCGCTCAATATGCCTGCGAATGCTCACATACTCGCCCCTTCCGCAGTGAAAGCCGGCGGACAAATGTGGACGGATGCCGAACAATTACAAGATTTTCCCATTCCGAAGGAGATGTCTTTCGATGAAATATTTTACACCAAAACCGAATTTGTTGATGCCGCCGTCAATGCCATAGATGCGGGTTTCGATGGCGTGGAATTACACGCTGCCAACGGCTATTTGCTCGAACAGTTTTTGTCGCCTTGCTCCAACTTGCGCACCGACGAATATGGCGGCAGTATAGTAAGACGCTGTAGTTTTGTACTCGAAATTGCTACGGCAGTGGCAGAAGCTATCGGCAAAGAGAAAGTGGGCATACGACTTTCGCCCTATGGCATTGCGAGTGATATGTCGCCTTACCCGGATATTGAAAAAACCTATGAATATCTTGCCGAACAGCTCGATATGATTGAAATTGCTTACATACATTTGGTGGATCATTCGAGTATGGGTGCTCCCATCGTGCCACAATTGATGAAACAACTCATTCGAACCACCTTCCACAATCAATTGATACTTTCGGGCGGCTACGATATGCAATGCGCCGAAAATGATTTAGATAGCGGCTTGTGCGATTTGGTTGCGTTCGGACGTCCGTTTATCAACAACCCCGATTTGGTGAATCGTCTGCGCAATAATTATCCGCGTTCTATAATACTACATCCTGATTTATTCTATTCGGCAGGCGCTGAAGGCTACACCGATTATCCTGTCTATAGCCCCGAAGACTAAGACATTACCTGGATGGATTATATTGATTATTACAAACTTTTGGGGATACCCAAAACGGCTACGGCGAGCGAGATCAAAGCCGCTTATCGCAAACTGGCGCGCAAGCATCATCCCGACCTAAATCCCAATGACAAGGATGCGATTAAAAGATTTCAACAAATCAATGAGGCGAATGAGGTGTTGAGCGATGCAACGAAGCGCAAAAAGTACGATCAATATGGAAAAGATTGGCAACATGCAGAGGAATTCGAGCAATCGCGTCAACAGCAAAGGCAATCCGCACAAAATCAACAGCAGCAATATGGCGGCGGACAAAATATGGGTGATTTTTCTGATTTCTTTTCATCTATGTTTGGCAATATGAGTGGCGGCGGCGGAAATCGTCCGCAGGCGAAATACCGCGGCGAGGATTTTTCTGCTGAGGTGCGTTTGCAACTTATAGAGGCTTACGTAACGCATAAGCAAACCCTTACGGTGAATGGCAATCAAATTCGCATCACCATTCCTGCGGGTATCGAAAACGGACAGACCATAAAAATTAAAGGTCATGGCGGCATCGGCACCCACGGCGGACCCAATGGAGACTTATATATTACATTCGCCCTATTGCCCCATCCGCGTATCAAGCGTTTGGAAGATAACCTCTACACTACTGTGGATTTGGATTTGTATATGGCGATGCTGGGCGGAGAGATGACCATTGAGACCTTATCGGGAAAAGTTAAACTGCACGTGGCTGCAGAAACCCAAAACGGCACAAAAATCAAGCTTAAAGGCAAGGGATTTCCTGTGTATAAACAAGAAGGGCAGTTCGGCGATTTTTATGTGACCTATAATCTGAAAACACCGACGCATCTCACTCAAAGACAAAAAGAATTATTCACCGAACTATCAAAAACAAGCTAAAATATTCCGCACCATGGAAAAAACATATCTCATAGCCTTAAACGAATTCTGTAAGAATCATAACATCGAAATATCGTTTATCGAATCACTTCAAAACACGGGTTTGATTGAAACCTCCAAGCTTCACGATGCAGGATTTATAGAAGTCGAGCAACTCATGCAACTGGAAATGTATGTGCGTTTTCATTACGATTTGGACATCAATCTCGAAGGTATAGAAACCATCATGCACTTGCTCAGTCGCATCGAATCACAACATAAGGAGATAGTGAAACTCAAAAACAGGCTAATGCTCTATGAATTGAATGAATGATTTATGTTTGCAGATGTATAGAAATGCTATGCTGAAATCTCTGATGAGGATTACCACGGAGGCACGGAGAACACGGAGAAACACTAAGAAGACTACAACAATTCAACAATGTACTAATAAAACAATATAGCAATCCCCCCTACACAAATGCAATGACAAAAATGAATGAATAAGGTACTACATTATGTAAAGAAAACCCTGAAAGTTGTTTTGTGGATAGCCCTGAGCTTCATACTACTCTTTATTACCATAACTATATGCATACAGATTCCCCCGATACAGAAAAAACTGCTCGGCTATGCCACGTCTTTTGTAAGTGATAAGACGCATACTGTTGTTTCTATCAAGCATTTGAGCCTTGCCTTTCCGTGTAGCATAGTCATAGATGAAATTTATTTGGAGGATGTGCAGCGCGATACTTTGTTGTATGTTGGGCGCGTGGAAGCCAACCTTTCGCTCACTTCTTTGTTGCATCAGGAAATTAGGGTGAGTGCGTGTGCGCTTACGGATGTCAATTTCCACATGACGCGCATGGCAAATGACTCTTTATATAACTTCGCCTTTCTCATTAAGGCATTCGCAAGCACTGCAACAAAGCCGAAAGTTGCCGCTCCTGCCACAAAATCGCCGTGGAGTTTCAGTGTGGGCAGCGTGGATCTCAAAAATATTCGTTTCCATTTGGATGATAACTTTGGCGGTATCAAAGTAGGCGTAATATTGCGGCAGTGTTCCTTAAATATGGACAAAATTGACATCCCGACCATGACATTTGCAGTGAATGATATTAAGATAGATGGATTATTGACCAGTGTGTTGCTGTTGAATTCGGGACCGCCGTCCACCGATACCACTTCGAGCACGCTGCCCATCATTCAAGTGAAAACTTTAGCATTGCGTAATACGCATTTCACCTTCGGCGATTCTGTGAGCAAGCTCTTCATCAACGCTATGGTTACGCAAGTGAATCTGAAGGATGCCTCCGTTAATTTGCCGAAAGAAAATATAACTTTGGGGTATCTCTTCCTTACGAAAAGCAATGTTACGCTCAAACGTGAACAGGCGGACCCGTCAATCATTTCTCAAGATACATTGTCCGTAGCGTCGGGAGGCAGCAATTATACCATTGCGGTGCAACATGCTCTCTTAGATGATAATGCCTTGGCATATTTGGTGACCAATGTTGCCCCCGAACCAAAAACCTTTGATGTAAATCATTTGGTGTATGCCCATGTCGGCTTGGATGCCTCCGATTTGTATTATTCCAAATCGAAGCTCAAAGCAAGCATTAGGCAATTGCAAGCAATTGATAACAATGGTATGGATATAGTGAAGTGCGCCGTAAATTTCACGATGGATGATCATGGCATCCAAGCGCAAAATCTAAAAGTTGCTACCGCCCATTCTGCCATTGAGGCTGATTTGCAGATGCAATATACCTCCATTTCGTCTCTAAGTGATTCTATTGGTTTATTGATAGTAGGAGCAAACATTTGCAAGGCGGTGGTTCGAAATTCGGACATCACCTACTTTGTGCCTCAAATCAAAAAGCAATTATTCTTTAGCAATGCCAATACGCTGAGCAGCATCAGCGGCTTGGTGTATGGACCACTCAATCATCTTACAGCAAAAAATCTCTTACTCAAAACAGGCGTCGGTACAAGTATTAGTTTGGATGCGTTGATAGTGGGCTTGCCTGATTTTCAACATGCTTATTTTGATATTCCGAATGGCAGCTTAGTGACAGGTAAGACTGATATTACATTATTTGCTGATACCTTAGTGCCGCGTACTATTGATTTGCCGCAACGTATCGCCATGGCGTTTCAATTTAAAGGGAAGATGAAAAACTTTCAAGCTCATCTCAGCCTGAATAGCAGCTTTGGCGCTGCGCAAATCCAAGCGGCTGTGGGTGCTGATGAGCATTTCAAAACCACTGTAAGTCTTAGTCGTTTCGACATTGGGAAATTGATACGCAATACCAATCTGCTTGGCGCTATAAGCCTCAAAGCTGTTGCGGATGGACAGGGATTGAGCATGGATAGTATCAAATCAAAACTCGATATAGCGGTGTCGGAAGTGATGATTCAAAAATATAATTATCATAATCTCAACATCAACGGTAATATACGTGGAAAAGAATTCGAAGGCAGCATCACCTTGAATGATAGCAATGCCAAGTTTTCGATGGAGGCTTTGGTGCAGTTGGATTCTAATGAGCAACATTACAAATACAATCTGAACGTGCAGGGCATGGATTTGCAGAAACTCCATCTGATGGAACAAGACAGGCGCATTGCTTTTGATTCGCGGGCAGATATCTATATGGATAGTGCGCAAGGTATGCGTGGAACTATTGCCATCGGCAAGCTGCTCCTGATGGCTAACGAAAAATCCTATACCCTCGACACCTTGTTGATAGCCTCTCTCAACGAATTGAATACGAAACGTTTCGAGAAGAATAACGCTTTAATTCTATTTGAATATACAGGCAAAGCTTCGCCCTTAGCGTTACCGAAAACCTATAGCAACATCCTGAATCATTATTTCCCATTATCAGATTCTATAAAAGCGACAGATGCGGCGGATTTGCAAAATTTCAATTGGCAATTGCAAGTGAATAACCATCCCATGCTGAAAGAAGTTTTCTTTCCACAGTTGCTCGAATTTGAACCCGCAAGGATAACAAGCAGTTATGATGCACCTTCACAGATACTCACTTTGTCTGCCGGCATTAATAAAGTGGTGTACGGCTCCACTGAAATTAACGCGATGCAATTGGCTGTGAATACCGATGCCAATGCTTTGACCTATAAAATATCAAGCGCGTCGGTGTTGAATTCCTCCATAAAATTGGATCATATTGTGCTCGAAGGGAAAGCCGCCAACAAAACGCTTGAGGCGAATTTGTCGTCGGTGGATGATAATCAAAACAAAAAACTTCAACTGCAAACCATCATCACGAAGGATAGCGGGAACTATAAGATACACATCGCGCCTAAGGACTTCTATCTAATGAATCATCGGTGGGATGTGGCTGAGGACAACTATGTTATGGTGGGCAAATCGGGGCTATTATTGCACCACCTCTTCCTTTCGAAAGGCGAAAGTGCCATCAACATCGCATCCGTAAACGATAAGTTTAAGGATGATTTGAGTTTCGAGATGAAACGCTTCGACCTGAATGAAATTTCGGGCATCATAGAGAAAGACACGGGCTTAGTGGCAGGCATTGTGGATGGTACGGTGTTGCTGAAGCGCGTCAAGAATATCTATGGCATCATAGCCGATGCGCGCATCACCAATCTGAGTGTGCATGAGATACCCATCGGCGACCTCAGTGTGAAGGCAAAAAATCCCAATGCGGAGCAATTCGACATCAACATAGCCCTGACAGGCGACAACAATCAGCTCACGGCAACGGGTAGCTACCTGCCAAACGCTACGAGCAATGCCCTGAATATGAAGGTAAACATCGCAAGGCTTGCGTTGAAGAGCGTGCAAGCTTTTGTGCCTAATTATATTTCAAATGCCTCAGGAGACGTGGCGGGAGATTTCACGGTGGGAGGCGATCTGTCGGCGCCTGACATCAGCGGCACCTTGACATTTAATGATGTAGCGATGAAGCCACGCATGTTGAATAGTACGTTGCATATCGCGAAACAAAGCATCCGCATGACGCCTGACGGGATACATTTTGCGACCTTCACGGTGAAAGATTCCAATCAAAATGTGGCAATTATAGATGGCAGCATCCGCATGGCGCATTTCAAAAATTTTGTTTTTGCGCTGACGGCAACGACCACCGACTTCCTTTTGTTCAACACAACAGCCCGCGACAACAAGGAGTTTTTCGGGCGTATGATATTGGATAGCAAGGTGGACGTACAAGGACCCATGTCGCTTCCGATAGTCAATGCGCACATCAAACTGAAGAAGGGGTCGAGTTTTACGTTTGCTGTGCCCGAAGATAAATTGACCACAGATAAAGGTGAGGATGTGGTGGAGTTTGAGGACTCTATCAAACTAAATAATATTATGCAACGCGACAAACAGCCTATAGCGCAAAAGTTTGCGCTGACAGCTTTCGACATCTCGTCGGTCATCGAAATTGATAAGGAAGCAAGCCTGCGCCTGCTGTTAGACCCTTCGAGCACTGATTCGTTGGTTGTGAAGGGCGAGGCGGCACTGAATTTTGCTATTGACCGTAGCGGGAAGATGAGTTTGACAGGCGCATATAATTTGAATGAAGGTAGTTATCTCGTTTCCTTAGAGAATGTTATCAAGCGACGCTTCGTGATAGAAGCAGGCAGTACCATTACTTGGAATGGGGAGCTGTTGGGCGCCGATGTGAGTATCAATGCCACTTATTTGGTGCGTGCGACGCCCTTCGATTTAATCGCAGATCAAATGACGAATATGCCCGCAGGCGATCAGAATCAATATAAGCAACGCTATCCATTCATCGTGTTGTTGAAGCTACGCGGGGCACTTTTGCAGCCTGTCATCAGCTTCGAGATACAACTGCCGCCCGAAGACAAGGGCATAGTGGACGGCGCGGTGAATGCGAAACTTATGATGCTAAATGACGATCCTTCCGCTTTGAACAAACAGGTGTTTGCGCTATTGGTGCTCGGTCGGTTTATACAAGAAAATCCGCTGCAAAGTGAGACGGGCAGCGCCATGTCTGTCATGAGAACGACAGTGGGTAAGTTTCTGTCCACACAGTTGAACCAATTAAGTTCTAAGCTATTAACGGGCGTTGAACTGAACTTCGACATACAATCTTACGATGATTATCAGAGCGGAGAGGCACAAGGGCGGACAAAAATTGATGTAGGCGTGAAGAAACAGTTATTCAAAGAACGATTGTCGATGCAGGTGGGCGGCGCGGTGGATGTGGAAGGACCGCAAGCGAAACAGAACAACGTGAGCGACATTGTGAGCGACATCATTATGGAATATCTGCTGACCAAAGACGGGCGCTACAAACTGAAAGCCTTCCGCCACAACCAATACGAAGGCGCCATTGATGGACAATTGGTGGAAACGGGCGTAGGCGTGGTTTATACGCGCGACTTTTCCTCATGGAAGGATTTGTTCACTACACCCAAAAAAACGGATGCGGTTAGCCAAAAGTAAGCCGATACTATCATGAAACACATAACTTTATATACATTCATCTTGCTGCTGACCGCATTTTTGTTTTCGGGATGCAGCGCCATTCGACATCTGGATAAAGAAGAAAAACTTTATCTGGGGTCTGAAGTAAAGTTAGAGACAAGCGAGAAATTGACCAAGAGACAAGCTTCCACCTTGATACAAAGCGCAAAATCAGCCATACGCCCCGACCCGAATAAAAAGTTTTTGGGAGTTCGCACCAAGCTACTGATTTACACCATGGCAGGAAAGAATCCACGCAGCAAATTCCGCAAGTGGCTGCAACGCAAAGGTGAAGAACCTGTGCTGCTCAGCAGCATCAAGACAAGTGTTACGGCTTCTTTCATTGATGCCAAACTATTCAACCTTGGTGTTTTCCGAACATCTACCGACGTCCGCATCCTTCCCAAAAAGCGTACCGCCAAAGTACTTTATATCTGTCATGTGCATCGTCCGTATATCTTAAAAAGTATAAAATATGCCATTCAAAATGATAGCATCAGTCGTTTAGTTGACCTAAATCGTGATAAAAGTATTCTCAAAATCGGCGATGATTATAACCTCGACAAACTGAAATATGAGCGAGATAGATTAGATGCCCTGCTGAAAGAGCATGGTTATTTCTATTTTGATCCGGATTATCTCATGTTTAAAGCCGATACAGCGCAGGGAAATCATTCGGTGGCGCTCCGCCTGATGCTGAAAGATAGTGTGCCGCGAGCCATGCTGGAAGCGTATCGCATTCATCATGTTTATGTGAATCAAGATTATGCGCTCGACGCGACGAATACTTCGGGTAAAAATGATACAGTGCGCTTCCACAATATGATATTTCAGGGAAAAAATTCTGACTTAAAAATACGTCCGAAGGTGTTGGAATATTCAATTTATTTGAAGAAGGATGACGTTTATTCTGTTACAAATCATACCATAACGCTCAATCGTTTGATGTCTATGGGCAGTTTTAAATTTGTGAGTATCAAGTTTTCGCCCGCCGATACGGCAGCGGAAAATTATTTAGATGTGGCAATACTTTTGACTCCAATGGCTAAATATACGCTACGTACGGAGTTGGATGTGATTGAGAAATCAAATACCAATTTAGGACCGCGTCTCAATCTTAGTTATCTGAATCGTAATACATTCAATGGCGCCGAGCTGTTGACCATACGATTGGCAGGTTCTTTTGAGGCGCAACTGAGCGGCACAAACAAAAATATGTTTTCATTCTCCGTGAATCCCGAAGCCGAGCTGTCATTTCCTCGCTTTATTGCCCCGTTTCGCATACGTACCAAAAGTATTTATATCCCAAAGACACATATTCTGCTCTCTTATAATTATTTGAAAAAGGTAAATTATTTCGACATGCACACCTTTCAGATTATTTATGGTTATAAATGGAAGCAGGACCTCCGTAGTGAGCACGAACTAAATCCGATATTAGTGAGTTTCACGGCTATCAAGAATAAATCTTCGCTGTTTAATGAGCTGTTGGCATCCAATTTGTTTTTAAAACGAAGCTACGAAGAGCTGTTCGTAGCGGGAGGAAATTATATTTATACCTATAATAAGCCGGAGATGTTTGAAAAGCGGATGCGTTTTTACTTCCAATCTATCAACGAGTTGGCAGGCAATTTGTTTTGGGTTATATCCCGCCTGAGCGGAAAGTTAGTAACAGGTGAACATCCTGCATCCATGCTGGGCAATGTGTATGCGCAATTTGCAAAGATATCCTTAGACGGACGTGCTTATTATAATTTTAAAAATAAAGATAATATAGCGATGCGGCTGTTTGCAGGCGTTGCGCGCTCGTTTGGTAATACGCAGTTGTTGCCTTATGCGAAACAATTTTTTTGTGGTGGACCCAAGAGCCTACGCGGTTTTCATATCAATTCTCTGGGACCCGGCACCTATCAACAAGATGCCAATACAAATGGTTTCTTGCAGTTGGGCGGCGATGTGAAAGTGGAGATGAATTTGGAATATCGTTTCACGATATATAAATATATCAAAGGCGCTTTGTTTACGGATGCGGGCAACGTATGGTTATTGAAATCGAATCCGTCGAATGTAGGCAGCTTCTTTGTGTTTAATAGATTTCTGAAGGAGTTGGCGGTGGATGCGGGCGTGGGTTTGCGGATAGATGTTTCATTTTTCGTGCTGCGCTTCGACTTAGCCATTCCGTTGCGCAAGCCGTGGCTCGATGAGAATAGACGGTGGGTTTTTGATAAGATCATGTTCATGAACAACGGATGGCGTAGGGAAAATCTTATCCTGAATGTGGCGATAGGCTACCCCTTCTAAACACAAAGTTTTTGTATAAGACTCGCGAGGAAATTTTACCACATAGGCACAAAGACACATAGGATTAAGAAAAGAGTAGAACACATAGGCATTTATCCATATAGAAATATGTATGAATTAGCACACATTTTATATTTTAATGGATAAACTTAATGCCGCTTGATGCCTTTTTGTCTTCCTGCCCTAGTGTTTGAAATGCGAAGCCTTATATTTTTTCTTCATGATAAACCTTCGGCATATCGCTTTATATCTTTTTTTTATTGTGATTAACCTTCGAAGAAGCGCTTAATATAATTGTGTTTTTATGATTAATCTTCGATAAGAAATTATATATCTATTTGATAATTTGATGAATCTTCGATGCATATCTTTATTGAGAAACAAGAATATCGCAATCAGAATGACTAATGATTTTATCAAATGATATAATTTCATTAAAGTTCTCTTCTTCGCTTATTATATATTTTGGATTGTACATAAGCTTCGACGCATCGAGTGTACCAGATAATTCTCTTCTGAAAGCACGTCGAATGGCGCGGCTCACAAAAAAATGATTTTCAATAATCCGCGCATACATACGCATAGTGAAATATCTTTTTTCACAAAGCCGCGACGCATCGAGTGTATTAGAAATTCTACTTTTTATAATCTTCGCTATGTCGAAGATAGTATTATAACGTAATTTTAACGAGAGCGATATGCACGACATTATGTAGGATTCACTTTTTGATATACACGATGCATCGCGTGTATTAAAATATACCAATTTATATATCCTCGATGCGTCGTGTATATTAGAATATGACAAATATATAATACTCGATGCTCCGCATGTATTATAAATACGTCTTTGCATTATTCGCGATGCATCGATAGTATTTAAAAGTCTATTATTTTGAACAATCTTAACATCGAGGCTATGCGCTGACATAGTTTCATGATCCTGCTGCGTATCGAATACCACATCAAAAAGATTATTTAGCGGAAGTGGCAAGTCGCTATGCGCAGATGTTCGATTTCGAATCGGACCTGAATTGACGCTCATCAAACAAAAATGATTTTTGATATTCGGGTCCAAATCGGCTTTATGCGATAAGCGATTTTTCGTAAGAATCTTTAGTGATACATCTACGTTTTTTTTACTTTTTTGAATACAATTTATTCGTTCCATACAATATTTTTATATTTGTTGATGATACTTATCATCTTAACATTATTTAACACAGTTTGCATGATATTTCTATATATCTTTACTCCGTGAAATTGAAAAAACAAAACAATTGATTTATAAACACTTAAACTTTTAAAATTATGAATAACAAATGGCACTTCCTCCAAAACACGTTTATTGTATTATTAAACAAAAGCCAAAAACGTTTCTACAAATTTATGTATTTATTTTTGCAAGCACTTTATGCCCATCATAGCATCACCGAAATTAATGCAATCTACACCGCCTTGCTGCCCTACTACACAACTTTCAGAAATGGCTACACGAGCAAGAAATCTAAAAAAGGGATTCGCAAAGGAGATGTGAAATCGCAAAAGGAGGCTTTTATCGAATTGTATGATGATTTGCTACCCGAATGGAATCGTCAAATCGGTGCCATTTATGCTCCCAACACGGCTACCTATTTGAAAATCTTTCCCGAAGGTCTTTATCCGCTTGGTCATGGCGCCATGGAAGAACGTTTGATTTATCTTGCTTCCATCATTGAAACGATGGGAAATTTTTCATTACTAGAGGATATCGCTGCCGAAATGCTAACTGCTTATGATGCCATTGATGATGCACGCGATACTCGTGAACAATCCGGTACGGATGTCAAGACACAAATAGATACCACAAAAGATGCCGGCGAAGCACTGGCTATGGAGGCTTATGGTGCTTTAGGTTTGTTGATACATTATTATCGCAAGACGCCTGATAAGATTATGGAATATGTGAACCTGGCGCTCTTGCGTGAACATAGTAAAAATGATCCGAATCCGCCTGTTGTCTATAATATGATCATCGCAGCCGGCGAAACCAAACAAGGGGAGTTCGAGTTTTTACTCACAGATCGGATGATAGTCTATAATCCCGACGAAGCTAAAATGCGTTGTTATTTTGTCAAAGAACTTACTGATCCTATGCCTGCGGCATATTTCGATATGGTGGCTGATGAGGTCAAGGAGTTTCCCATTGATGCTTATGCTGCCGAAGATGCTAAGTATTTTATGGTGAAAAATATGAATGCCACACTTGGCGGCTCGCTCGAAATAGAGTTAACTCAATAACCCTATTTCGTAGCATGCACTGCCTGTAAGAAACTGCCGAAGATACCATAACTTCGGCAGCCACTCTAATGCGTACTGTTTAAAGACTCTATGGCGCTTTTAGTATGTAGTATCGAAATCAATAGAATTGAAATCCATATACATAGCCTAAAACATAAATTCCGTAAACCTTTCATCTTAGGTCTTCCTTGTCGGCACAATAAATACTGGCACTAAGGTGTGGTGCAACACTTGTTCAGAAACACTGCCAAGAACAATATTCTGCAACCATTTGCGGCTGTGCGAACCTATCACGATAATGTCGGCGTCCATCTCCTTAGCTGCCAACAAAATAACTTCGGCATACGCGCCTTCCTTCACTAGCGTTTTTATTTTTGTATCCTTCAAGTGACGCTTCACTTTATCCAAAAAATGTTTTGAGGCATCGCGGAGACCTTTGTCGCTTTCCAGTTCAATCTGTCCCATATCCAGATGACCTCCGAAGCCCAATATCGGACTATATTCCTTTGAGCCATAGAACACGGGGTCGGTCACCACATGCATAATTGTTATCTCGGCTTTCATCGCTTTAGCCATGCCATAGCCAATCTCAGCCACTTTAAGCGCACTGACATCATAATCTAATGCTATCAATACTTTTGTTGTTTTCTTTGTTTCCACTTTTTTTGTTTTTTGTGATGATTTAGTTTCGGTGCTCATGATATTTTTATTTTTGATTTATGAATGATATTAAGCTTAAGATCCAAATTCCAAATCCCAAATCCCAAATACCAAGATTGAAGATCCAAAACCCAAATTCCAAATTCCAAGCTCCAAGGGGGGGCAGGCATTTTTGATTTTTTTACAGCATTGAAAAAATATATAATTCAAAAAATCTAAACTATATATCCATCAATCCAAGTTATCCCGCGCTTTCCTCCTTGGTATTTGGAATTTGGAGCTTGGAACTTGGAATTTTCCTCTTGATACTTGGAATTTGGTTTTTGGTTCATGTTATTTATTTATTTCATGTTTTATGCGTATGATTTGTAAGACCCAAAACCCAAATTCCAAATCCCGAATACCAAGGTGCGGAAGGCTTTTTTGATTTTTCGTATTAAACACAAACCCGATAGAATCAAAAAAATGTGAAAAATATATTCCGCCAAAAAATGCTAACCTAAAGTTTTTCCCTTTAAATAACGTCGTCGGGACTTGGGCTTTGGATTTTTCTTCTTGGTATTTGGTATTTGGTCTTTGGTATTTGGAATTTTTTATTTAGTATTACATTTTTATATAGTGAAGCTTGAATTTTTCTTTTTGGTATTTGGTATTTGGAACTTGGTATTTGGATTTTTAAAAAAACTTATCTTTTGTATTAAGATGAATGATTACTTTTAAATCCTAAATCTCATGAGACAGCCGCAAGCTCACAGTCCAAGAATTATCTGATGCATTTCCTCCTTAGTCTTATGTAGTTTATATTCTACCATACGCAGCATGATATCCTCCTTGCCTTCCTCATGTTGCATATCCTTATCTTTCAATTGGGGATATTTCATGCGAAGTTTTTCCTTCAGCTCTGTGAAGTTCCAATGTTCTATATTTGGATCCATGATACTTTTATTTTAATGATTAGATAATAAATGTTTTAGCTTTTTCATATTTTGATACTTCGATCCTGCTAATTCGACAATTTTTTATTAAAGATTAAACGCACCAGCACTATGAAGAATGCAATTATCAATAGCAAATGCACGATGCGAAAGGAATAAATGCTATAGGTGTCGAACCCGAAAAAGATGATAGCCCACATGATGACTAACAGAGCTGCAATGACATAGAGAGAATTTTTCATAATAATTTTTTTTTAAGATTTTATCAATACTTTCCATATTGAAATTGAGTATAAAATTACATCATATTAAGCGATTACATCTTACATAATTCTTTTTATAAGTTACATAATTCACAGGTCAACCAAAAAATCGGATTGCTATAGAAAAAACAATCCCGACACGTAACATTATCGGGATTATTTTTGTGGACATGAAGCCCTTTGCAAAGAATCATCGCACTTCTACAACTATTTTACTGTTCGTCTGACGAATTCTTCTATATAGATCACTTGTTTATTCGCTTTCCCTTTCGAGGATTTTTTTGTTGATATTTATTTTAAACTATATACATCCAAAAATAATTGTATAGATGGATGAGCTACTTGTTGCTATCGAAGTTAAACATTTCCGCTTAGCTGTTTTAGTTCTTGATCTACAAACTTCCCGTACTCGGCATTTCGTTTATAGGTTGGCTCGAAGGATAAACTTTTGTAGGCTGTTGTTTGTTCGACTGCTTAGCCGGTTTTGTTCTCGTAGGTGGCTGTTTGTTCTGTTGTTGTGTAGGTTGCGTCTTAGTGGGTTGTTGCGTAGGTTGTTGTTGTGTAGGTTGCGTCTTAGTGGGTTGTTGCGTAGGTTGTTGTTGTGTTGGTTGCGTTTGCGTGGGTTGTTGCGTAGGTTGTTGTTGTGTCGGTTGCGTTTGCGTTGGCTGTTGCGTAGGTTGTTGTTGTGTTGGTTGCGTCCTATTGGGTTGTTGTTTGTTCTGTTGTTTTATAGGTTGTGTCTTTGTAGGTTGTTGTTTCGTTTGTTGCTTAGCAGGTTGCGTCTTTGTAGGTTGTTGTTGGTTCTGTTGCTTCACAGGTTGTGTCTTTGTAGGTTGTTGTTGGTTCTGTTGCTTCACAGGTTGCGTCTTAGTGGGTTGTTGTTTATTCTGTTGTTGCGTAGGTTGTGTCTTTGTAGGTTGTTGCTTGTTCTGTTGTTGCGTAGGTTGTGTCTTAGTTGGTTGTTGACTGTTTGTATTTTGTACCTTTTGTATCTTTGTAGGTTGTGTCTTCGTCTGCTGTGTGTTTCCCTTAGTGGGAGTAGCATTCACGCGTTGCGCAGCGGGCTTCACATTAGTCATATTGTCAACAACATACGGCACAGGTTTTTGTTTATCATTGGCTGCCTTTGTCACTTGCGGACGATAGATAAGCATCTGATTTTTATTCACACTCTGTCCGGGCTTGCTGCTATTTGTCATTTTGATTGGCGTGATGCTTCGGTTCGAACGTTTCTCCACCTCAGCCCGATTCGGACCCATATTATACGAGGTGTTAGTGGTATTATTCACCCGCACATTATTGATAACGGTCGAGTTGTTATACACGGTGATATTGGTCGAATTGTCAACATAATAGTTATTTATCGTAGTACTTCCGAAATTATTGGCGCCTACGAAGGTCCACTGATTATATGGCGAATCATAGTTGTTGCCCGGACCCATAGGCGACCATCCGTAAAAACCATCCGATTGACGCCAGTTAACCCACCCGGGACCCCATTGATAGTCGGGAACCCATATCGGTCCATACATAGCATCGGTGTACCATCTGCCGTAGTGAAACGGAGCCCATCCCCATGCATAATACGATATCCACGTCCAACCTTCGTCTGTATATGCCCAATATCCATTGGTGGCGTAGGGCGTGAAGCCTGATGAAACTTCAGGAATCCATACATAGCCATAGTCGGGACTTTCCACCCAACTGCCATAGGGACTTAAATCGTCGTAGAAAACCTGAAAACTTACCGAAACGCCTTGTGATGTCGCTTTCGATGGGGTGATGCAAGCGCCTATAAAGAGCACGAACAAGAGAGCAATGATTTTGTTTTTCATATTATTTTATATTTTATTGGTGATGAATTTATCACAATGCAAAAGTACGATGAACTGATGGCGTAGGTGTTATATAATTTTGTTTAAAACTTACATGATTCACACATTGTTAGGGAGCTTTTTGATTATAGAATCCATCAGCCAAGCCTCTCATCGCATGAAGTTTTTATTTATGATGTCCTCTATGTTGTCCATTATCATGATGCTCCCCATGATTATCCTGACCGGAATTGCCGCGTTGTTCGTAGGTTCCCCCATGTCTAACCTGCATAGGGCGTGGAAAAGGTGCGAAGCACGACGACAAAAAGCCGACAACGCAGCATAGTAAAACAAAAATTAGTAATAGTAGTCCCTTGCGACGTCTGCTGATTTTAAAATGCGATGTACTAGGATGTTCGACGGTATGTCCGATAGTCAATTTTGATTTCATGGTGATGATTGTTTAAATAGTTACTTCGAAATTTATAAATGCAAAGGTCGTTCGAATCCATCATCAAAGTGTTACACAATTCCACATATAACTTACATGATTAACACGTTATTTTTTTGCTTTATCCAAAGCCTTCTGCTTGGCTTTGCGTGCCTTTTCTTCGTCATCTTTCAGTTGCTGTGCGGCTTCCGCTTTCCGTCTGAAATAACCCCTCAGCAAGAAGTTCTCCTTGGCAGCATTCATGTTCTCATCCAAGCCTTTGCTGCTGCTTTTGATATTCTTCATGGTTTCACTAAAGTCGTCGCCTATCATCGTATCCTGAATCAAACGCCCCAAAGTGCCGCGCCCGCTATTTATCTTAATCATGATCTCTGCCAATTGGTCCGACACCACTTCCGCATTACTTGCCGTTATCTTCAAACTTGCTATGATGGCATCCGTCTCAACAGGTTCGCGCGAGGCGATGGCATCGCCGTCCTTCACAGCAGGCACCTCACTGCTGCGTTGCGAAATCGTCAGTATCTTGTCGCCGATAATCCCTGCCGAGCCGATGCTTGCCGAACAATCTTTTTTGATAAAACGTTGAATACTTTTGCGCAGTATCATGTCCACCATCACCGTCGAATCGTCTATAATGTCAATGGCATCCACAGTTCCTACGTTGATGCCCGCGAAGCGGATATTGCTGCCAACTTCCAGTCCGCTCACATTCGTGAAGCTCGTTGTCAACCGAAAAACAGGATTGAACAAATTCTTTTGCTTGCCAAGGATAAAGATAGTCAGCACAAACAATAAGATGCCGATGACGATGAATATCCCTAAACGTAATTTGAACTTTGTTGTACTCGTATCCATAATGAAAATTATTTATGATATGTGATGTATAGAAAATGTTTATTTTGTGATGATTATTTAATTCCAAACGTGTAAGCTGCAACTTGCAACTTAAAACTTTCCAACCTACTTGAAGAAAGACTTGATAAACATATCTTCCGATTTCTCGAAGCTCTCCAAGCTGCCCTCTTGATAAATTTGTCCTTCGTGCAACATCACCACACGATTGGCTGTGCTGCGTGCGCATGCAATATCATGGGTGATGATGATAGATGAAGTTTTATATTTTTGTTGAATATCTTTGATGAGGATGCTAATCTCATCCGATGTAATAGGGTCAAGCCCTGTGGTAGGCTCATCATAAAGCATAATCATAGGGTCGAGCACTATGGTGCGTGCCAACGAGATACGTTTGCGCATGCCGCCCGATAGTTGGGCAGGCATTTTATCTATCGCATCATACAAACCCACATTCTCCAAAGCTTCCTTCACCTTTTCATTTACCGCTGCCCGTGTCAAGTCCTTCTTGATTCTTGTCAAAGGAAACTCAAGGTTTTCTCGCACTGTCATCGAATCATACAACGCCCCACTCTGAAACAAAAAGCCTATCTTCTTGCGAATTTCCATCAATCCGTCTTGATGCAATCTATCCACATTTTCTCCCAAAATATCTATGCTGCCGCCATCGGCTTCCAACAAACGGATAATACATTTCACCAACACCGACTTCCCCGAACCGGATTTGCCCAACACCACCAAGTTCTCTCCGTCGAACAATTGCATAGAAATCTTCTGCAACACTTTTTGTGTCCCGAATGACTTCTTCAAGTTCTTGACATCAATAACAAGCTTCTTTGTTTTCACATAACTTGAATCGGCTATAGCTGTTTTCGTGGTATCCATCGTCTATATCGTTTTATGCCATGCTGTTTAAAGCATGTCGGTAATCTGCACCGCCACCAAATCCACCATAATCACCAATAGCGACGCCAAAACCACTGCCGAATTCGCTGCTTTGCCCACGCTTTCTGTGCCGCGTCCTGCATTATATCCTTTGTAGCACCCCACCAAACCGATGATAGCTCCGAAGACAAACGTCTTGATAACGGCAGGCAAAAAATCCATAAAATGCACATGACTGAGAGCTTGTCGGCAATACAAAATAAATGTAACATCCCCTTTGATATTCGCCCCTGCCCAACTGCCAATCAAACCCAACGCATCGGCATACAACACCAACAAAGGAATCATCAGCGTAGCCGCCAACACCCGTGTAACCACCAAGAAACGCATCGGATTGGTGGATGATACTTCCATGGCATCTATCTGTTCAGTAACCTTCATCGAACCCAATTCCGCGCCCATCCCCGAACCAATTTTTCCTGCACATATCAATGCCGTGATAACGGGTCCCATCTCCCTGATAAGCGAAACGGCTACCATCCCGGGCAACATAGTTACTGCGCCAAAGTTCATCAAGGTCGGTCGCGACTGAATAGCCAAAACCAAACCAATGATGATGCCCGTTACGGATATAAGTGGCAAAGACTTATTCCCTATCTGATAACATTGCCTCAAAAATTCCTTAAACTCAAAATCACGCGAAAACGTCGCCTTAAAAGTCTGCGCCGCGAATAAAAACATGTTCGCCACTTCCTGAAAGAAACCACTTGCCTTATTGCTGATATCAAACGTTTTCTCCGTAACTTTTATCGCACGATTCTTCGCTTGCTCCACAGAGGGCTTCAATTGGATTATCGGAATAAGTTTTTTCATAAAGCACTTTGTATTTTCTAATTTTCAGAATATTTCAGGACGATGTAGCAGACAATTTTTTTATGTATATCAATGTGGCGATGCCTCCATAGTCAGGCGAGCCATCAAATAACTCACCGTGGATTCCGCCCCTTGATTCAAATTCACATGGGTATCTTCCAGCCCGTCGTAGCATCCGCCCGTACAAGGATTATACACAATTTGATGCAAACGATTCTTTCCCAAAAACCAATCGAAGGCAATGTGCATTTTCTCCCGATACCGTATATTATTAAACACATCATAGAACTTGCTCAAGGTCATTACGCTGTAAGCAACATCTATCGGCTGCTCACCGAAGTGTCCGGCTTCTTGTCCTTTCATTAGCCATTTTTTGTTCGAGATAACTTCAATGCCGTTTTCATTAAACGTCTGCGCTAACAAGAAATCAAAAGATGCGACAGCAATATCTTTATACACCGTATTCTTAGTCACTAACCAAGTATATAACATCGCTTCGGGCAAGACGCTATTGGCATACGTCAAATAACTCTCAAACCATGCCCATTCCTTGCTAGATTCATGGCGATACATTTGCACCAATCTATCAGCTAACTTTTGTAATAGTTTTTGATACGTATCCGACTTCAAGACACTTAAATATAAATAAATTCCCTTAATGGTGAAAGCCATTGCCCGAGTAGAATGAACTTTTTCGATATATTTCAGGGCATCGTCCATCATATATTCTGCTTCCGAAATAACACTCATGGGCAACAAGCGTATCAAAGAAATCACAAAGCCTAATGCCCAAATAGCGCGCCCATTAGCATCATCCAAATTGGTAGTGTCATTTTGCTCCGTGAAATTATAATCTTTATCCACATAGTTTAAGAAGTTGCCCGCGGGTTGCTGACAATGTTTAATAAACTTAAGATACTTCTTGATGGCAACTAAACTATCGCTTTTGCTTTCAATGCTGTTTGGCAATTTATACTGCATACACATTGCCACCAATGCCCTCGCATTATCGTCCAATGTATAACCGCTTTTTATATCCGCTTGATTTATCTTTGAAAACTGAATAATGCCCATCTCTGTAGTCATTTGCTTCAGGTGGTTCAGATTTATAATTGGCAGATTATAGTGCAATGAAATGGTTTCCTCAGAAATCTTTTCCAACAACACGGCATGATTCACGGCTGAGTTCTCCCAAGCTGTGGCAACTATCTTTTGCAAGGTGTTTGTACTAATATGTTTCCGTAAGGAGTTATTGGTCAACAAGCGTGTAACACTTTCCGCCAACTGCCCCGAATTCCGAAAATCGAATATAATACCGGTGTCCTCGGTCAACACTTCTTTGGCATGGGGTATAGGCGTAGAAATAATCGGACAGGCACAGCTCATCGCATACACAAAAGTACCGCTCACCGCCTGATTCGGGTCATTCGTCGTAAACAAATAAATGTCTGTAAGCTGTAAATATTCCAACAAGTCAGGCAACGCCAAATAATGATTAATAAACCGCACATGCTCCCCTATGCCTAATGTTCTCACTTTCTCCTCTAGCATCTCACGATAACATTCTCCTTCTCTTTTCACCACTTCGGGATGCGTCTTGCCAATGACAAGAAACACCACATCAGGATTCGTCTCAATAATACGTGGCAAAGCATCCAATGCTGTTTCTATGCTTTTGCCCGAGCTTAACAAACCAAAAGTTGAAAGCACCTTGCGACCCGTCAAGCCATATTTTTTCTTCAACACCCATTTAGCCGTATGCGGAACCAAATGCGTTCCATGAGCAATAACACTAACCTTTTGCGGCGCTATGCCATAATCTTGAAACAAAATATTTGCCGAAGTATGCGTCATAACGACGATGGATTTGCATACAGCAGTGATATTCTTCACCTTCAACCTAAAGAGTTCGTCAGGACGAGGCAGCACCGTATGAAATACAATAACAACAGGTTTTGCCAACTCGTACAAGAACTGTAGAAAGGCTTGCTCTTGTTTATGATAGAATCCAAACTCGTGCTGTATCACAACTATTTTTATCTTGCTATCGGCATTGATTTTTATAGCCAATTTCTTATAATCTTTAGCTACGGAAGTCTTGAGGATATATTTCACCTCTTTTGGATAAGGATACGTAATCCCATTTGACTCCAAAGCACAAACTTTTATTGCCAACGAATTGCCAAACTTATTATGCAATGCCTTTATCAAATCCTGCGAATACGTGGCTATACCACATTCTCGTGGTGGATAGGAAGTAACGAATAAGATTTCAGCCAAATCCCGATTGAGTGATTGTGTGTAGCTTGGCAGACTATTGGCTTGCGACACTCCTGCCTGAGTCTTGTTGTCAAGCACGAGTAATTCTCCGTTTTGATAAGGGAATGTATCTAAGGGTAGATTGTGAATGTTATTAATTTTCATCATTTTTTTAAGTAGTTATACAGGTTAATAATTCCGTCATTAATGCGGATATACTTAATGAGGCACAAGCAATTTGCGAGTCAGCCGCTCCATAATAAATAAATAAAGTATCGCCAAACAATGCCGTTCCCGTCGGAAAAACCACATTATTCACCTCTCCCTTTAGCTCCCATTTAAACTCAGGGGAGAACAGAGCATAAGGCAATCGTGCAAGCTCTTTCCTAGGGTCATCAATATCGAGCAATGCTGCAGCACAAGCCGAATAGACAAGTCCTTTGTTCGTATCTTGCACTCCGTGATAAATCAAAAGCCACCCATGCTCAGTTTCTATAGGGGGACAGCCGCCTCCAATATAATCCGATTCGTGTGCGTGTATAGGATCCAAAACGATATGCTCCTGAAAATGGAGAAAATAATCTTTCCAAAAGTCCTTAGTTAGTTCGTCAAGATTTTTTACCGAAACCAATTGAATACCGGGCCGAATCCGATGCAGAAAAACAAGATTGCCATCAATCCGTCTCGGAAAAAAAACAACATTTTTATCCCACAGCATCATCTTCGTTTCTGGATCCTCTAGTTGATAGTAGAACTTATGATTGTGGTAATAATCCGGATTTACCTTACTTCCCGACTCAACAATAAATGCAAACTTCTCATAAGTAAAATGAGGCACAATCAAACCCTGCTTTTTAAAATGTATCATATCTTTCGATGTGGCATACGCCCCACGGGCATTTGTCCCATCGTATGCGGTATAAGACATATAAAACAGGTCATCTATTTTAACAATGCGAGGGTCTTCAACTCCATGCGATTCATAATCAAACTCCGGAACCATAAAAGGTTTCTCCCATCGTTCCGAAATTGACAAAGGACCATCAAATCTGCAATAGCCTATACTCGAATAATTCCCCATGCTCACTGCCCTATAAAACATGTGGACATTATCATCTATGCGTATGATAGCAGGGTTCAATACGCCCTCGTTTTCAAATTCCAAATTGGTCTTTGACAACAACACTCCTTCTTTTTTAACTTCAATCATATCTATATTTTATTTCTCCGCTTTATGCGGATAGGTTTTAGTTTTATTTTTAATAATGTGGGCATAGTATCACCTAGCAAAAACCCCCATGGTTTCAGTGGTTCAATGTGGTCAAAAATAAGTTTTACAATCGCAAGTAAAGGAACCGACAAAAACATACCCGACACCCCCCACAATGCATTCCCGGCTATGATAGCGATTATTGCGAATAGCGCATTTATCTTCACTTTCGATGCAACAATCTTTGGAACAATAAAATTGTTATCAATTAATTGAATAAAATAGTGAATTGCCAAAACATACACGGCGTACCAAGCATTATCTTTTGTAACAATAGCAACCATCATGGGCAACGATACAGCAATAAGCCCGCCTATATACGGAATAAGGTTCAGTAATCCTCCAATAATCCCTAGTAGAATAGCATAATCAATCCCAAGTATCAGAAGACCGATAGAATTTAGTGATGCAACTATAACAAATTCAATCAAAAGTCCTATCAAATACCGTTGTATAACAGTTTTAATCTGTTTAATAATTTCCGAAACTTTTTGCTGATTGTGCGCACTAAAAATTCTGTGAATAAAATCCAACAATAATGAGTGGTAATACAAAATCAAAAAAGTATAAACAGGAACCAAAAACATCACCATGAGCCAACCACCAATACTGACCAACGTTTGACCAATACTAGCACTACTTATGTTGATCAATTCTCCTTTCGACTTGGCAATCCATTCACGTATCCTAGTTGCGTCAACATTAAAGTATCCCGATGCCCATGTTATAGATTGATTGAGCATCAAAGTAAACTTCTCCACCAAAGTTGGCCACGATTCGCTAAATCGGCTTGCTTGCGAATACATCAAAACACCAAACCCTGCCACAACCACAAAAGTCAGTAACAAAGTCAGCACAATTGCTAAGATTCTGTGTAATTTTCTTCGAACAAAAAAGTTCACCACAGGATGCAATACAATGGCAATAATAAGTGCAAAAACTAATGGAATAATAATGCTTCGACATAAGTACAATATTGTGATAAACACAAATAGACCAACAAAACCGATGCTGATCTTTGCATAAAATGGTATATGGAATTCTTTAACTGTCACGGCTTTCACAGTTCTTATCTTTTTTCTCAAAAAGATGGTGTATCACATAGTGCCCAAACGATTTAATGGCTTCTGGATGTTGAGCAATTATGTTTGTAACCCCATATTGCACCACAGAACCAAATAGCTTTCTTCCCACATTATCTGTGTTCCCAACAACTATTTTTTTCGAAAGATATCCTCCTGCCAAACCAAGCGAAGTACTTAGTATCGTATTCATCAACGATGACGACGAAGTTATATCTCTCAATGTGCTTTTTAAAAGATTAACGGGCTTAAAACTTTCATAGACAGCAATGGCATGTTCTCTCAAAAGGTGCTTATCAATGGCTTGCTCTATTTCTAAAACCTTGATAGCATTTTTGAGTTGCACCCTAGAAGTTATATTCTTTTGCATATAAATTTAATTAAGTATTTTCTTTATAAAATAATTGCCCATCACTCTTTTGAGCCAATTAAACATAAACACACGTAAAACAAACATCACCAAACCATAAAACCCTGCTACAGCAAAAAAACCATAATAGAGTTTCCCCAATAAATCGCCTAACCAAAATGATGCGCCCATACTTAAAAAAAGCACAAAGGCTAATAACAATAGGTAAATTAAAGAGCGAGAGATGCACGACGAAGCAAAATCAGATGTTTTGTCCAACATTTTAAGCTTCACCAACTCAAAACTTGTTTTGCCAAATTCAGTGGCTTCGCCTAAAAGCGATTCAATCGTATGTCTGTTTTCTTCCATGATTTCTGTTATTTTAAGACAAACACCAAGGCATAAGGTATAATTCTCGCAACTTTTAAGTACTCCTTTTAATGCGCCCTTAAAAAGAATAATTGCTAATGGCTACCTTCTGCCTTCAGTGCTTACCTCAATTCTTATTCTTAATTCTCCAATCTAAGATTCCTTAACCTTCGTCTTGTCAGGTTCAATAAAGTCGGAAACATTTTCCCGTGCTTTATTATACTTTTCCGAGACGGTATCAATAAATTCATTGAATTTATCTTTCATTGCATCTGAATAATCCCCACTCTTATCGCATATTTTCTTGCGGGTTATCGTACCTTTTTCGGGGGCAAATAAAATTCCTAAAATTGCGCCGGCGGCAACGCCTGCCA
>CAIOJS010000491.1 GCA_903858655.1 uncultured bacterium
AGTAGCTTTTCTTTGTAGGATATGATTTATAATCTATGCCAAACCCAATTGTTGGGCCATAAAATACTTTATTATATTGTGTTGCATTTGTAATTACAAGCACAGCATTATAGCCAAACATGCCTATTAGATAGGGTGATACGGCAGAGGTGTGGTTTTCTGTTATCAACCTTATCTTTGCCCCAACATTATATCCAATACCAGTAAATACATAACCAGCGCCAGCGAATAAACCGATGTTTGTCTGAGGATAAATTAAGATATTACCTCCTATGCCTCCATAATCCAATCCAAGGCCAATTCCAATTGTAGTTTTATCAATAGCTACTGGTTTAATTAAAATTGTATCCTGTGAATAAACTGTTATGCTTGTTAATACAGCTAAAACAGCTAAAATTAAATTCTTTTTCCAGCAATTCAGCGCCAAAATATAATCAGCTAATAATCAATGAATTATTTATAGTTGCAAATTAAATTTTTCTGGCTAATTTTACTTGCAAATGAGCGCATTGGGGCCTAACCCCATAACTAACTGGTAATCAGTTCAATGTTCTCTCATTTTTTGTTTTTTTATGGCCATAGGGGATTTGTGTTTGCCTATGGCCTATTTTTTCTATCACAAATATATTAATTAATATTCTGATTACCAAATAATTAGCCTGTTAAATCTTGTATTTGTACGATTTCTACAGAGAACCGGTTAAAAAATCATCAGCAGCCGAAAGAGGCAAGATTGTATTGTGGAAAATTGCTAAAGTGATTAATACACATTTTCCAACACTCAATGAAAACTTCGAGCAATTAGTGGATCCTCGTGTACGTAAAAGCTACACCTTAGCGGAGCTTCTCACAGGTGCTTTATTTGTATTTATTTTCAAAGATGGTTCGCGCAATTTATACAACAGCGATCGGCGAGATGAGTTGTTTCGACAGAATTTCTTCAAGGTATTCAAGGTTCGATTGCCTCAGGCCGACACCTTTGATGCACTGCTGAGAGTGCTTCCACCCAATGAAATTGAACATATCAAAGTGAAACTTATTAGCTCTCTATTTGAGCAAAAATTGTTTAGAGAATTTAGATTTCTAGGCAAATATTATCATGTTGCTGTTGATGCTACGGGCATATCTTCGTATGAACAGCGGCATTGTCCTCATTGCTTAACCAAAACATCAAAGCATGGCACTACAACATATTTTCATTATGTACTTGAGGCTAAACTTGTAACATCTAGTGGTTTATCGATCTCATTGGCTTCAGAATTCCTTGAAAACACAGACCGAAAAGAGTATGAAAAGCAAGATTGCGAGCAAAAAGCTTTCGTGCGTCTAGCTTCAAAAATTAAAAAGTTTTTCCCCCGCCTTCCCATCTGTCTTTTAGCCGATGGACTTTACCCAAACAACACCGTATTTGATATTTGTCAACAGAATAACTGGCTGTTTATCATTACCTTAAAAGATGGATCACTTAAATCATTCAACGCCGAAGCAAATCTGCTGAAGAATACGGCCATAAAGCAAACTCACCAGAGAGCAGATAGTGCCACATTGACAACTTTAGACTATGCCTATCTTAATGATTTACAATATGGTAATCGAAAATATTCATGGATTGAATGTTGCGAATCAACATGGCACAAAGAAACTAAAACAACTACTAATCAGCGATTTGTCTATATCACTAACGTCACACAGAAAAGCGACATCGTTGTGTCCACTATTTTTAGTGGAAGATTACGCTGGAAGATTGAAAATGAGGGTTTTAATGAACTTAAGAACAATGGTTACGAACTCCAACATAAATATTCAAGAGTTTCATATCCCGCCATGCAAAACTACTACCATATTTTGCAAATTGCCCATGCAATCAACCAATTGGTCGAAAAAACTAACGCCATAAAAACTCTTTTAAAAGAGTATTCCAAACAGACAAAGGAAAACCTTTGGAGAAACTTGCTTGCATATATGGCAATGATTGATTTTAAAAACGAAGTTGATGCACTGTATGATTGACAAATTAAACAACGGATAGAGCTCCGTGGCGGATAAAACACAATCCCGAATTTGTGGCAACAAAAATAAAAAAAGAGAGGAGGTCGTAGAATAATTGCTCAGCATGAAAGGTAAAAAATCGGACATAATTGTTCCGACAGCTAGAGGTACGGCTTATGCGTTAGCTAAATTTGATCCGTGTGGTATTTTTGATAATCGCTGAATAGCTGAACTAGTGGCAAAGTTATTTTATATGTAACCTTCTGCTAATCAACTCCCCTCCTTTGGAGGGGCTGGGGGAGGCCTTCTAAAAAGTCACGGAAAGCAGTAAAGCTGTCTCGTCCTAATATACCACCCCGCCCGTTGGGCACCCCTCCGTAGGAGGGGA
>CAIOJS010000492.1 GCA_903858655.1 uncultured bacterium
AACTTTGTTTTACAAAATAATAATCTTCTCAATTATTTTTTCAAATTCAAATCCACAAAAATAACCCTTTCACCACATGGACCAAAGCATTTTTATGAACAAAAACACCCCGCCGACTCTCTCCGAATTGAAAGAGGCATTAAGCGAAACCTTTCCGTTGTGGAAACAAATTTCGGAATATGTCTTCTCAAAGTATCCTAAGGCTATCGAATCGTGGAATTATTCAGGCGAAAAATATGGATGGAGCTTTCGGATGAAGGATAAGAAACGCGCAATACTGTATCTGCTTCCAAGAGACCGTTTTTTCAAAGTTGCAATGGTTTTTGGGCAAAAAGCAACTGATGCCATCCTTCAAACTGAGATTTCCGCAGTCATCAAATCAGAATTGCTCGCCGCCAAGGTGTATGCCGAAGGTCGCGGAATCCGCCTCGATATCTTGCAGGATACCATTTTGGATGATATAATGATTTTGGTGGATATCAAGTTGGCGAATTGACAAGGCACAATGCCTCAGTCATCACAACATAAAGTTGTAATGCTAAACAAAGGAAATAAAAATGTGTTTTAGGATGGTTTGATTTAGAGCTTAATCTTCTTTTCGAGCTCTTCCACATAACCTTTAAACTGCTTATCGGTCTCAATCAAATTATTCACGGTGCGGCAAGCGTGCAACACGGTGGCATGATCCTTATTGCCGCAATGCGTGCCGATAGAAGCGAGTGAAGCTTTGGTCAATTTCTTGGAAAAGAACATCGAAAGCTGACGTGCCTGAACAATTTCGCGTTTCCGCGTTTTCGAATTCAGCATATCAATATGAATATTGAAATAATCGCACACCACTTTTTGGATATAATCAATCGAAATTTCGCGCGAGTTGTTCTTAATGAACTTATCAATAATCTGACGCGCTAATTCCAGCGTAATAGCTTTTTTGTTCAAAGAAGATTGTGCCAGCAACGAAATCAAAGCACCTTCCAGTTCGCGAACATTGGTGGTGATGTTGTAGGCAAGATATTCAACCACATCGCGAGGCATTTCGATACCGTTGTTGTATAATTTCTTTTCGATTATAGCGATGCGGGTCTCCAAATCGGGAACTTGCAAATCAGCGGACAGTCCCCATTTGAATCGGGAAAGCAATCTAGGCTCAATACCTTTCATGTCAATAGGAGCTTTGTCTGAGGTAACCACAATCTGACCTCCTCTTTGATGCAAATGATTAAAGATATGGAAAAATGCATTCTGAGTGCCGGGTTTTTCGGCTATAAACTGAATATCGTCAATGATTAAAACATCTATCATCTGATAAAAATGCATAAAATCGTTTTGATTGTTGTTCCGAACGGCATCAATATATTGATTGATGAATTGGTCGAACTGCACGTAGAGCACTATCTTTTCAGGGAAATTATGTTTGATTTGAATACCGATAGCGTGCGCAAGATGTGTCTTTCCTAAGCCTGTCGGACAATATAACAACAAAGGATTGAAAGCTGTTTTTCCCGGATTCTCAGCCACAGCATAGCCTGCCGAACGAGCCAAACGATTGCAATCGCCTTCCACGAAGTTCTCGAAAGAATAGTTTTCGTTCAATTGAGAAGGTATCTGAATTTTTTTCAAACCCGGGATAACAAATGGGTTTGGAATATCCTTAGATGTACCTCTATTTATATCAATAGGCATCGAAACGATTGGATTTTTCAATACTTTCCGATTAGAAGTAGGCGCTTTCACCGTGATAGGCGACGAATTGCCATAACTACTTTCCATCAAAATGCTATACTCCAATTGTCCATCAGGACCAAGTTCTTTGGTAATGGTTTTTTTAAGCAAATCTATATAATGCTCCTCAATCCATTCGTAAAAAAACTGACTCGGAACTTGAATAGTAAGGGTAGAATCTTCAAGTTTCACTGGCAATATAGGTTCAAACCATGTCTTAAAACTCTGGTATGGGATATTGTCCTTAATAATATCAAGGCATTTGTTCCAAGCTTCAATATGGTTTTTTTTCATTAGTTACTCCTTATTATTCTAAAATTTTTAAAAATCAAAATCCATGGTTTTTCCTTAGTCAATTCTTTTTTAAAGATTTAACCAACGATATTCGCTGTAAAACCACGTGGAATTTGAACACTACAAAAGTTGTCATTTTTTTTGAACTATGCAAGTTATTTAACATCTTTTTTTACTCTTTTTTTTTACTCATTTTTTTTATTGTTTAATGAGCTTATTTCTAGTAAAATAAAAATCTACTCTTCCTAACTTTGTGCCGCCCCATCCCATTTGTGCCACGATGATATCTTCATTGTCGGAATTTTTCAACACATAAGGCTTGTCCATGTTCGTATGTGTATGCCCTCCAATTATGAGATCAATATTTTTTGATTGCTTCGCCAAAACCACATCACTAATTTGATTGTCCTGATAGGAAAATCCAAGATGAGATAAACAAACCACGAGGTCGCACTTCTCTGTTTTCTTAAGTAGAAATGCCATTTCTGCTGCTTTCTCCGCAGCGTCAAGATACTTTATTTTGCCATAATTATTGGCAGTAACCAAACCGTTCAGCGCTACCCCCAAACCGAAAACTCCCACCTTAATACCATCAATAAAATAAATCTTATAGGGCTTAATCTTATCTTTTAAGATGGTTTCCGAAAAATCGTAATTTGCCGAAAGAACATCAAACTTTGCAGCAAGCAATGCTTTGTTTAAACCTTCAATGCCGCCGTCAAACTCATGATTTCCGATAGTAACAGCATTATATCCCATCAAACTCATCAATTTATATTCGAGTACACCGTGATAGAAATTGAAATAAGGCGTACCTTGAAACACATCGCCCGCATCAAAGAGTAAAACGTTCTTTTCTTCGCTTCGAATTTGGTTAATCATGGCAGCGCGGCGAGCATAGCCTCCTAGGTTCGCATACTTTTTATCGTTTTTGGCAAAAGGTTCGATGCGGCTATGCGTATCATTAGTGAAAAGTATCGTAATTTTTTTATACTTATATTTAGATGCAGGATTAAAAGCAGACGCAGAAATACCGACAAGGATAAGTCCAATTAAAAAGGTTTTAATGATTAGATTTCTACTTTTCATAATAGATGCGATTATCTAATTTGGATGTTATCGTAATACCTAACTTGGTTTGCTCCTTCAAATATTCAATTATTGCATCTCTAACTTTTATTGATAAAGGATATGTTGTCATTGCATCTTTGAAAAAAGCCATATCATCGCCGCCCGCCGCCAAATAATCTGATGTGATGATGGTATAATTCTTAGAAATATCAAAAGGCGCATTACCAATAACAACATGTTGTGCGGAATCAGATTTTATACTCATAACAATTCCTGATTCAGGTACGCCACCTTTTTTTGCAATATAATCTAGCATGCTCTGTACATTTTTACCTGAAACCTGAATGGCGACCACCTCGTTGTCAAAAGGCATGAGTTCGTAAACGTTTCGCAAAGTAATGGCGCCTTTCGGCAAATCATTGCGCAAGCCGCCACTATTCAAAATGCAGAAAGATGCCGTTATGTTATTTGTTTTTTGAAGATATTCATTTCCTTTTTGAAAAATCAAATCAGCAATAAAATTATTGAGCAATCCTTCAGGGTCAGCTTTATATAATGTTAGATCGGAATAGGCAATGATTTCACTCATCTCCGAATCAATTTGAGCTTTGTAGGGTTTGATGATTTGTAATAATTGCGCATCGTCTTGTTTGACATTGACAGTATCCAATACTATCACTTTGCTTTCAGTTTTGTCATGCAAAACAACCCAATGCGTCTTGCATGCACTTGATAAAGCAAGTACAGAAATTAATAGTATGGATATAATTTTTCTGTTTGTCATTAGTTGTTTTGACTCGTTATTATGTTTAAATCTTATTGTTTGAGAACCTTATCAGCTAGCAAGCATGAATATTTTGCTTATAGATTTGGCAATGCAAATAACGTAATTATTTTTTGATTTACAACATTTCTTTTTGATGATATTTTTTAGCTCTTTTATAAAAGAATATACATCCAATAATACCTAAAATAATAATCAAAATAGATATCATTTCTGCCTGAGTGGTTTCAATTCCAAGAAAATGGTATTTGTTATTTACACGAATCTTCTCCATTAAGAAACGTTGAGTACCCATGATAATAAGCATAATTGAAAATAGCATACCCGGGATGTTTATTTTCTTACGAATACTCCAAAGCACAATAAAGAAGATGGTGCATAAGATAAAATCGTAGAACGAAGTTGGATAAACGGGATGTTCCAAGATGGTACAAAACTTTCCTGTACACGGGTCGAGGGGCATGCCTTCACCAATAACATTATGCGGAAAGTTAAATGACCACATCCAATCGGGAAGCCAACTGAGCCATTCGGGTTTCGGATTCAGGTTTGCTACGCCCCAACAACCATCGCCGGCAGTCATACAGCCCATGCGACCAATGCCGTAGCTAATCATAATCCCCGGAGTGGAAGCATCCAACAATTCAATTATCGAGATATTGTTTCGGCGAGCATACCACAGCACAGCTAATGTGCCAAAAATAAGTCCTCCGTAGAAAGTAAACCCCTGAAATGAAAAAATTGAACCCATTGGGTCAGAAATTAATTTGTCAATATTTTCTAGATTGTCAAATACTTTTCCTCCAATGAAACCTGCTATTGCCGCTATAATTAATATATTTCCTGTAAGTTGATAGGGATGTATATGAGTTTCCTCCCATTTTGGTTCTGGAAGTTGTTCTTTCTTTTTTGAATAATATCGCCAAACAACCAATACTGCCGCCAAAATAAAGGCTCCAATCAGAGTTCCATGTGAAGAGAAGATGTAGTTTTGAGGGTTGTCAGCAAAGAGCGTATATTCGAGGACGATTCCACCAAGTTTATATCCTACAACAAATCCTGCTAATCCTACCACAATAAGTTCCATGATAGAAGCAGGAGCTCCAACCAATGTTTTCTTTGTTATTACTTTGATCTTGCCTTGCCTTTCTTTACGCTTCAGTTCGAGCTGGATAGTGTATGCACCAATCAGAAATGATAAGGCGACAAAAAAACCATAACTCTGAATTGGCAAACTCAGATGTGTGCCAAAAAGATAATTGAAGATATCTGTTATTTGTGGAAACATAAAAATGGATGTTTAAGGATTGATTATTGTATTAGCTGATTTTTTGGTCTTGAAGTTCTGCTTCGCAAATTTCATCCGAACCGATTTTTAAAATCTTAATGGTACGGATTTCATTTGTCAGTTCTTTATTAAATGGGGTCTTTACTCTTACATAATTATCTGTGAAGCCCAATATGTGCCCATCGTGAACTTCAGATTCGAATAAGGCATCGCAGACTCTGTTTCTGTTTTCGGCATAGAAAAAGCGTTTTTTCTGATCAGAAAGCTCATGAAGCTTTTTACTTCGTGCTTTTTTTAGTTTCGATTCCACCTTGTGTTCTAAGTCATACGCCTTGGTGCCTACGCGTTCAGAAAAGGCGAAGACGTGCATATAAGATATGGGGAGTTTCTGCAGAAATTTATACGTTTGTTTGAAGTCTTCATCGCTTTCGCCGGGGAAGCCGCAGATGATATCTGTTGCTATGCAAGCATGTGGCATGATTTTTTTAATCTTAGTAACTCTTGCTGCAAATGTTTCGGTGGTGTATTTGCGGTGCATCAATTTCAGGATTTTATCGCATCCCGATTGGAGGGGAATATGGAAATGCGGCATGAACTTCTTGGAGGCAGCAAACAATTCAATAATCTCATCTGTTAATAGGTCGGGTTCGATGGAGGATATACGGAGACGCTTAATGGCAGGTATTTTTTCTATTTCTACCAATAGGTTGAATAAAGATTCGGATTGCTTCTTGCCGAAGTCGCCGATGTTGATTCCTGTTAGGACGAGTTCTTTGCAGCCGTTGCGGGTGGCTTCGCAGATGTATTTTAAGGTTTCTTCGATATTGCCACTGCGGCTACGACCTCTTGCAAAAGGTATGGTGCAATAGGCGCAGAAATAATCACAACCATCTTGAATCTTCAGGAAGGTTCGGGTTCTGTCGCCTGAGGAATAGGAGGGTTGGAAGGTTTCGGGTTGCGATATGGTGCTACTTATGCCATTTAATATAATTTCCGGGAGGGAGAATTTAGCATTGTTTCCTAATAGCAACAATTTGCTGTCTTCTTGTTCCAATCTTTCTTTGTTCAATTCGGGCATGCAGCCGATGACAGCAATCTGAGCCTCAGGGTTGCGTTTCTGTGCCTGGCGTATGGCGGCAATACATTTGCGCTCTGCTTGATGGGTTACGATGCACGAATGAATCACAAATACATCCGCCTTCTCCTTGAAATCTATAAGGGTGAACCCCGATTCTTGGAATTGGCGCATGATGGTGGACGATTCGGCAAAGTTTAATTTACATCCGAGTGTATGTATGGCAACTGTTTTCATAAATATGGCTGCAAAGATAAGCTTTTTGCGCTTATATGGCGTAATAGATTGGATTGATATATGTATTATTTTTTTTAGCGAGTTTTATAATTATTTGAACTATTATTCACCAATAATTTTAATCAAAACTCTTTTGCGGCGTTTGCCGTCAAACTCCCCGTAGAATATGGCTTCCCATGGTCCGAGGTCTAATTGTCCGTTGGTGATTGCCACCACCACTTCGCGCCCCATTACCTGCCGTTTGAGATGGGCATCGCCATTATCTTCGCCCACATTGTGGTGATATCCGTCACGACTATAAGGTGCAAGCTTCTCGAGCCATTCAAGGTAGTCTTTGTGCAAACCCGATTCGTTGTCGTTGATGAAAACACTGGCGGTGATGTGCATAGCATTTACCAAACACAAACCTTCTTGGATGCCACTCTCGCGCAAAGCTTCCTGAACATCACGCGTGATATGAATAAATTGGTAACGTTTTTCGGTGTTGAACCACAGTTCTTTTTTGAATGATTTCATAGTATATAGGTATAATCTATTTGAATTTGTTTTGTTTCAAAGGGTCGAGCAGGTATTCTAAGCCATTTAGTTTTATCTCATACATGGTTTCTAACAGCACGCCCAACCTGCCTTTGGGGAAGCCAACTTGTTTGAACCATACGAGATAGGATTCGTATAAATCGCAAATTCTACTTCCTTTATATTTGCCAAAAGGCATCTTAGTGGTCACTAAATCGGAAAATATGGTAGGGTCGGCTTGAATATCCATCTTCGTTTTATTTACCTATGCAAAACTTACTAAATATGCTTCCCAAAATATCCTCCGTCGTAATCTCACCCGTTATCTCGCCAAGAAAATACATAGCTGATCGGATGTCGGTGGTGAGCAAATCGGTGGGTATATTATCATGGAGGGCTTTTTCCATGCTTTCAATAGCTATGAGAGTTTTACTTAATGCTTCAAAATGGCGAATGTTGGACACCACAATATTGTCCATTTCGGGGGCGATGTCCACGCTGCGCATGAGCGAATCGGTTATGAGTTGGATGTTTTCTTTGCGTTTTGCCGACACGAAAATGGTTTCGAGTTCCACAAGACCGGGGAAGCCATGGGGCGTTTCTATTAGTTGGTCGGTTTTGTTGCCGATGATGATAAACTTTTTTGTATTGTTGATGATATGCTCTTCGAAGTCGGCTATCTCCGCTTTGATCTCGTCGGCATCGGTTTGGGTGATGTCAACCACATACAGCACTATGCTTGCTTGTGATATCTTTTGGTAGGTGCGTTCGATACCCATCAGCTCTATTTGGTCGCCCGAGGGACGCAGCCCGGCAGTATCTATGAATCGAAAGGTGATGCCTTGTATGGTGAGCAAATCTTCAATCGTGTCGCGGGTGGTGCCTGGTATTTCGGATACTATGGCTTTTTCTTCGTTCAACAAAGCATTCAAAAGGGTTGATTTGCCTACGTTGGGTTTGCCGACGATGGCTATAGGGATGCCATTTTTCAGTACGTTGCCCTGGGTGAAGGATTCTTTCAGGAGGCTTATTTCTTGTTTCAGCTCGGATAAAAGCTTCTGGAAGTCATCGCGATTCGCAAACTCCACATCCTCTTCGGAGAAATCGAGTTCCAATTCGATGAGGGAGGCAAAGGTGATGAGTTTGTCGCGGAGTTCTTTTATTTTGTTGGAGAAACCACCCCGCATCTGGTTGATGGCAAGGTTGTGAGCACTTTTTGAGGTGGCAGCAATCAGGTCGCCAATGGCTTCGGCTTGGGATAAGTCCAACTTCTTATTCATGAAAGCACGCAGGGTGAACTCCCCCGGGGAAGCCAAGCGCAAGCCCAAAGACAGCAGTATCTCTATGATTTTTTTCTGAATATATAAAGAACCATGACAATTGATTTCCACCAAGTCTTCGCCTGTGAAGGAATGAGGGTTGCGAAACACGCTCAACAACACATCGTCAACCACCTCAAGGTTAAAGACGATTTGACCATAGGTGAGGCTATTGGACGGCAATTGATTTATGTCGCTGTGTTTTTTTGTTTGAAAGATTTTGCCACAAATTTCTATGGCTTGGGCGCCGCTGATGCGCAACATGGAAATGGCTCCAACACCATTGGGTGTGGAGATGGCACATATCGTATCGGTTTGGTTGAAGTTGTTTCTTATGCTCATCGCTTGGCGAATTTTTCTTTATGCAAAAGTAGTATATTTTTACATTAGTGTTGGAGGAAAATTCGTTACATCATGCGAAATGTTTTAATAACAATGCGTTTTTTTTTACTATTTCGCCCCGATGGGGCTTATATCCGATAATGATGCATATTGCTACCGATATGCTGTCCCTATGGGACAACGGATAGCTGCAAACCCTTAATCCCGTAGGGATTTCATATCGGTAGAAAAAAAAGACGTGTTGCGTTAAAGTCACTTTAGGGACGGAAAA
>CAIOJS010000493.1 GCA_903858655.1 uncultured bacterium
CACCGAGCCATAAGAGATACACAGAGATATTGGAAGGCACGATAACCCTTGGTATTTGGGTTTTTGGAGCTTAGTATTTGGTTCTTCCCCCCTAGGTTAAATAAGTCATAAAGAATCTCCTCGTCTCAAAAGATTCCATACATTTGCCCCCTCAACAAAATCTTCCTAAATCCTTAAAAAAATACGCTCTTTATGAAAACAAAAGTTACAAATTCTTGGAAAAGCCTCGCCCTACTATTATGTATGTTGATTGGCACCACGGCTGTCTTTGCACAACCCACCATCACCTCCTTTGGTCCAACCAGCGGACCTGTTGGCTCCAATGTGAACATCACGGGTACAAACTTCAACACTACTCTCGCAAACAATATCGTATTCTTTGGCGCAACCCAAGCCAGTGTCACGGCTGCCAGCTTGACCTCACTCACTGTTACCGTGCCCATGGGCGCTAATTTCGATTACATCAAGGTAACAAATCTTGGCACTAACTTAACTGCCTATTCCGCCTACCCTTTCATCGTTACCTTTAGTTGCGGCGGCACCGCTTTTGCCTCCAAAGTAGATATCACCACAGGTACAAGCCCCTATTGTGTTGCCATTGGCGATATAGATGGCGATGGCAAAGCCGATTTAATTGTGCCCGATTACAACAGTCCGTATAACATCTCCGTATTTAGAAACACCAGCACCGTGGGCACTATTTCCTTTGCCGCCAAAGTTGATTTCGCAGCTTATCCGGGTCCTTGGGGGCTTGCCATTGGCGATTTGGATGGCGATGGCAAACTCGATGTTGCCGTGGCGAATAACAATAGTCCATATAATATCTCTGTTTTCAGAAACACCAGCACCCCCGGAACAATTTCCTTTGCAACCCGTGTTGATTATGCCACAGGCAACCTGCCCTATATGATTGCCATTGGCGATTTGGATGGCGATGGCAAACCCGACATTGCTTCTCCAAATGCGATTTCATCCACTGTTTCTACCTTCAGAAATTTAAGCACCCCCGGCACCATTTCTTTTGCTGCAAAGGTTGATTTCCCGGCAGTTTCCAATTCGGAAGGTATTGCCATAGGCGATATGGATGGCGATGGAAAATCCGATATGATTGTGGCAGGTTATGGCTCTGGAGTAGCGTCAGTATTTAGAAATACGAGCACCCTTGGCACCATAAATTTTGCCGCTAAAGTTGATTTCACCACTGCATCCAATCCTGCCCATGTGGCTCTTGGAGATTTGAATGGCGATGGAAAGTTGGATATCGCCATGACAAGTTTTCCAACCAATAGTTTTTCCGCTTTGCGAAATACGAGTACACCGGGCACCATTTCCTTTGCTGCCAAAGTGGATATCACCACCGGCACCTATCCTGACGGCATCGCCATGGGCGATTTGGATGGTGATGGCAAACCCGATGTTGTAGTAGCTGATTACACTGTCAACACCATTTCCACCTTAAAAAACACAAGCACTGCCGGTGCTATTTCTTTTGCAACCAAGATAGATTATGCAGCCGGAGCGCATGTATATGGAGTAGCCATTGGCGATATGGATGGCGATGGCAAAGCCGATATTGCTGCGGCGAATGCTAATGCCAACACCGTATCAACCTTCAGAAACACCTGCGATATATTTACAGCAATTGCAACTACTCCTTCTGAATCCAACATTCAAATTTATCCAAACCCCGCAACAGACCAAATCAATATAGTTTTGAATACCGCATCTAATGTGGAAGTAAGCATTATTGATATAACTGGAAAGACCCTTTATGCTTTGAAAGAAACTTCAAATAAAACCCTAGTAATCAACACCAATGATTTTGCCAATGGCATTTATTTTGTAAAGATTCAAGGCGATGATTTCCTAAAAACCGAGAAGTTGATTATTGCGAAATAAAGACAACTCGTTTTGATTGACTCTAATGACGAGTCAATCTGCGGGAAACTTTTGCCTGCTTGAATTGAATCGTTCTATTTCTATTTGTGACCTTTGTGCTTTCCCTTGTGTCCTTTGTGGTTAAGATTTTTTTTCTACCACAAGGAACACAAGGATAATACACAAAGAACACTATTCTTCTCAGTGTTTTTAAGTGCTCTCAGTGTCTCAGTGGTTTTTTCTTAGTAGTTTGATGTAGGTATATTTCTCCATTCGGAATTCGAAAATTCGTAAACTTGTCCCGTACACGCAGTGTCGGGGTTCGTAGTGGGCAACCTTAGAATTTTTTACAATAATATCCTCCATATCCAATATTATTCGTAATTTTATCCTCTCAAAAAAAACAACCCTATGCTATCAACAATCAACATTGGAAACATCCTCTTTTTGGATATTGAAACCGTGCCCTGCTGGGAAAACTTCTATGTCATGCCCGAAGAATTTCAGCAGCTTTGGGCTCACAAAGCAGCCCTACTTTCGAATGGAACGCAGTCTGCCGAAGAAATTTACGAACGCACGGGCATCTATGCCGAATTCGGAAAGATAGTCTGTATCTCCGTTGCCTTTGTCCATCAAGAAACCTTAAAAGTGAAATCCTTTTTTGGTGATGATGAAAAAAAACTCTTGAGGGATTTTGCCGATATGTTGCACAAATACTTTTCCAAAGAGCAGCATGTCTTGTGTGCCCACAACGGCAAGGAGTTCGACTATCCCTATATAGCCCGTCGCATGGTGGTCCATGGCGTTGACTTGCCCCGCTTGCTCGACATAGCAGGTAGAAAACCATGGGAGATAAAACTCCTCGACACTATGGAACTGTGGAAGTTTGGCGATTACAAAAGCTATACTTCCTTGGCATTGTTGAGTGCTTTGTTTGGCTTGCCCACCTCCAAAGATGACATCAGCGGTGCCGACGTAGCCAAGGTTTATTGGCAAGAAAAGAACCTAGCACGCATCGTTACCTATTGCCAAAAAGATGTGATTGCTATCGTGCAGATATTCTTGAAATTTCAGAATAAAGAAATCATCGCCGAAGATAAAATATTTTATAGCTAGGTTTTCAAAATATCTAATGCCAAAGAAAAAAAATGTTTTTCAAGACTTAAATCA
>CAIOJS010000494.1 GCA_903858655.1 uncultured bacterium
AGAATTGCATTATCAACAATAAAGCCTTAGTGGAGCATGATGTGGAAATTGGCAATCATTGTCATATTTCAACAGGCGCTATTCTCAACGGTGGGGTGAAAGTGGGAGATAATTGTTTCATCGGTAGTGGCAGTGTCATTACGCAAGGAGTTGTCATAGCTCCAAATAGTTTTATCAAAGCAAATAGTTTTATCAAAGCAAATTTATGAAAGCAGTTATATTGGCAGGGGGATTGGGGACCCGCTTGAAACCATTTACAGACGTTATCCCAAAACCTTTGTTGCCTTTGGGCGAGAAATCGGTGCTGGAAATACAATTAGGGCAGCTCAAGAAACATGGGTTTGATGAAGTGTTCTTGGCGGTGAACTACAAAGCCGAATACATTCAAAAGCATTTGGGCGATGGCGAAAAGTTCGGCATCAAATTGCGCTATAGCGTGGAAGAAAAACCTTTGGGAACTTGTGGTCCTATCACGTTGTTGATGGAACAATTGACTGAACCCTTTTTGTTGATGAATGGCGACATTTTGACCAAAGCCAACTTCTCAGAATTATATCAATTTGCCTTGAACTACAAGGAATCTTTTTTGACTATCATCACCAAAGTGATTACCACGCCTTTTCGTTTTGGCAATATCTCATCCGATGGTGTTTTTGTTACGGGTGTGGAAGAAAAACCCGATTTGAAGTTTGAAATATTGGCAGGCATGTATATCATGAAGCCCGAAATCTTTACATTGATACCTCACAACGAATACTACGGCATTGACACCCTGATAAAAAACCTCCTCGACAAACAACATCCCATCACAAAGATTATCACCAAGGATTATTGGTTGGATATAGGTGTGGTGGAAGATTACGAAAAAGCCAGAGAGATCTACGATACACATTTCAAGGAAGAATAGCATGAATGTACTGCTAGTGGGGATGGGTAATAAAAAACTACTTATTGACCTTCATCATAATTTAGTTAAAGAAAAAATTACTGCTGATTTACTCGATCCCCTTGAAGGATATTTTATAGATGCTTCCGAAAAAAAATGGATATTTGGCAAAACTATCGTGTCAAAGAATTTTTTCAAAAAGAACATCCAGTTGTTTCTTAATTTCTATAAGATTTTTAGATATTTCAGAAACCAAAACAGTCATTACGACGTCTGTAATATTCATTTCTTGGATCCAAGATACTTTTTCTTCAAGAAAAGGATATTTAAGCTATGTAATCAATTAGTGGTTTCCGTTTATGGATCCGATTTCTATCTATTTAAGAAATATGATTTTTTTCAAAAACCTTTTTATAAAACGGCAGCAAGAATTACTTTTGCAAATGACAAGACAAGGAGCAGCTTTGATGATTACTATAATAATAAGTTCTCTCACAAATTGAATATATGTCGTTTTGGATTGTCTTTGCTTCCTTTAATTAAAGATGTACAGAAAGATACTTTATATAAGGAAAAGGCACTATCTCATTTTTCATTTCCTGACAATAAAATAATAATTACTATAGGATATCACTCAAATCCAATAACACAACAAGTACCCATTATAAATGAGTTATTAAAAATAAGCAACGAATTAAAAACTAATATTTTTGTAGTTCTCCCAATGGCGTATGGTGGATTTAAAGAAAATATCAATAAGGTTGATAATTTGATGAAAAGTTCTGGAATTTCATATTGTATTATTCGAGATTTCTTAAATATTGAAGATCTATTAAAGTTACGTATTGCTTCAGATATTATGATAAATTTGCCCACCACCGATCAACTTTCAGCCACGTTGTGTGAATATTTGTTTACGAAAAATTGGGTGATTACAGGCGCTTGGTTGCCCTACGAAACTATTGATCAAACGGGAGTACACTATCATCGCATCCAAGGAATTGACGAACTATCGAGCCAACTGACCAATGTGTTGGAACATTTTTCAGATTATCAACAATTGGCAGAACAAAACCCTGATCGGATATGGCATTTTTCTTCCTGGAGTCATAATATAACATCGTGGATTGAAGTTTATAAGGCATGATTTCAAAAAGTTTTGTAAAATCTTCTTTCATCTATTCCTTTATCGGAGCCTTGCCCTTGGCGTCTAGTTTTATTTTATTTCCTTTTTATACCATTTATTTGAGTCAAGCCAAAGTGGGCATATTGGCAATGTATTTGGTGTTTACCGCTTTGTTTCAAATCATCTTAAACTTCGGTTTAGACAATTATATCCCCATCACCTATGTAAATAACAAAGACAACGTCGCCAAACAAAAAGAAACCATCAGTTCATCGGTCACATTGCTCTTGTTGGTGGGCTCTTTTTTCACCATAGTGTTTTTCTTTACAGGCGAATATGTTTTCAAATTGTTCGATCCTTTGTTTAAAAATAAAGCCGAAGGGTTTGAGTTTTTTCCGTGGGGCTTTTTCTGTGTGTTGACAGCTTTTTTCAATTCGGTGTTCAAATCCTACACCAATCTGTTGATAAATCAGCAACGTCCCATGCGTTTCTTTTGGTGCAATATCACCAACTTTGTGCTCACCATCTCCATTTCGCTCATTGGCATTTATGCATATCCTGAAACGCTCATCGGACCCATGTACGGCAGGTTACTATCGGGCTTGGGCATCTTCATCATCGCTGTGATACTCTTTGGAAAAGAATTCGGATTCCGTTTGCATAAATTGCATCTTCGCGAAATTTTCAATTTCTGTTATCCTATGGCAATCTATTTCTTTATTATGTGGGTGTTGGCAAATGTTGATAAATACATCTTGCTGTATTATTCGGATGCTAACACCGTTGCCATATTGGCGGCTGCTATGTATTGCACTCAGATTTTAGATTTCTTCCAAAATGGATTGTCATCAGCCATATTCCCTAAAATTTATGCCATTTGGAACGAAACCAAGGTGAAAAAAAGCACCATCGAGGTCAACAGATATTATAATGGATTGACATTGGTGAGCACAGCCGTGTTGCCCGTGTTTTTGTTGTTGATGCCCTTTGCAGTGATGCTTTTTGTGAAAGACCCTCACTATTATGCATGTTTTTATATATTACCTATACTTACCATAGGATTCATTACACGCGGATTGCACTCCATGTTCTACACACCGCTCTTGTATTTTAAGAAAACCAAATCCATCCCGAAAGTGTTCTTCATCTCTGCCATCATACAAATAGTGCTTGATGTGATTCTCATCAAATATTATGGCATTATGGGCGTGGCTATCACCATTTTCATCATCAAAATCCTGCAAGTTGCTTTGCTGTATATGGAAAGTCGAAAATTGTTCACCTTCAAGTTCAACCTTGCCAAGCAAATTCTTTTGCCTGTGGTGTATCTCATTTCTATCTTAGCACTTTTTCCGTTCACCACCGCCCATAATAGAATTTTTATCAATTTGATACAATTGGTGATTGTTTTTCTGTTGTCGTATGCGGTGTATAAAAAAGAAATTGATGAATCCATTCGTAGATATTTTATTGTAAGAAAATAATTTTCTAGTAGAATATCTCTCTATTCTACATTTTACAGGTCATTTTTATAAAAAAATGATTGTAAATCGTGTAAAACAAATTTATTTAATTATTAAATGTAATAATTACATTTTTTATTTGTAATTTTGTATGCTCAAAAAGTTATGATTCTAAATTGGATTTAAAGGTTTTGACAAATGCGTATCAAATTAATTATATTACTTCAACTACTGCCAGTGCTTTTGCTTGCCCAGGGGCAGAATAATATTTGGTATTTTGGCAATAATGCAGGCATCACTTTTAATACACCAACACCATCAGCTCTGACAAATGGGCAGCTTTCAACCGGAGAGGGATGCGCCTCTATTTGCGATCATTCAGGCAATTTACTTTTTTACACTGATGGCATGACCGTTTATAATATGCTTCACGCTGTGATGTCGAATGGCTCGGGTTTGTTCGGACAATGGAGTTCTACGCAAAGCGCCATCATCGTTCCGCTTCCGGGGAGCACTACTGTTTATTATATATTTACACTTGATGCCTTTGCTTATGCCAATGGCGTTTGCTATTCTATTGTTGATATGTCACTGGCTGGCGGTTTGGGTGCAGTCACTGTCAAAAATGTACAAATATTGACTCCCGCAGCAGAAAAAATTACGGCTATCAAACATGCTAACAACCAAGATTTTTGGATAGTGATTCACGGCTGGAATAATAATAAATTCTATGCATATCCTTTTACCACTACAGGATTGAATTTAACCCCTGTAATCACGCCCATTGGAAGTGTTCATTCCGGTGGAGGAGGTCCTAACAATGCTAATAATGCCATTGGATATATGAAAGTTAATGCAGCCGGAAATACCATAGCGTTGGCAGTTACTATGCTGTATATTTATGAAATATTTCAATTTAACAATACGTCCGGAGTACTTTCAAACATGATTTCTCTAGGCAATCCAGATAATTCGAGTAATACTTATCCTTATGGTTTGGAATTTAGTCCCGATAATCACTATCTGTATGTTAAAAACTTTTATTCTCTCAGAGTTTATCAATATGATATGTCGGTTTACAATCAGACCACTGGGGTTAATTCAAAAACCTTTGTAGGTAATGTTACCGGTGACCCAATATATTATAATGGAGCTATGCAGTTAGGTCCTGATGACAAAATCTACTGCGTTAAAAGTGGTGTTGATTCTCTAGCTGTCATTAATACTCCGAATAATCCTGCAGCCACTTGTGGATTGGTGGATAATGCAATCCCTCTTAATGGTCGCATTGGGCAACTTGGACTGCCTTGTTTAGTCAATACAAATTTTTATAGCAACGTGATTGTTATATCAGCCCAAGGTTGCTATGAACAGCAGTATCATTTTTTCCTTTCCGACTCCACATCAATTTCTTCTGTTCATTGGAATTTTGGAGACCCAGCATCCGGTGCATCCAATGTATCCTCTCTGTTTTCTCCTACACATTTGTTTTCAAACACGGGAAACTATACTGTTACAGCCATAGTTTTGTATCCTACGGGCTCAAGCGATACGGCAACCTACTCGATTTCTATTATAGCTCCTCCGAATCTGATAGCTCCTGATACCATCAATGAGTGTAATGGAAGCGTTTACACAGCTCAAGTTGCAGGAACATGGAATTCGTATTTATGGAGCACAAATGCCACGACATCTTCTATACCAATAACGCAAACGGGAACCTATATGGTGACTGTTACTGATGCTTCGGGATGCCATGTTGCGGATACATTGGTGGCTTTTGTTGGAAACGATTATCAGGTGCACATTGATACGAGTTTTTGCCAAGGTTTGTCTGTGCTAATTGATGGTCATACCATCACAGCATCGGGAACCTACACCTACATGCACACTACTGCCCAAGGGTGTGATAGTATCGTTATTGTTCAAGCGACAGTTAATGGGAATCCCATCATTACTTTACCGAATGATATGATACTTTGTCTTGGTGAAAGTGTTATAATTGCTCCCGAAATTAATGGTTCGTGGAACTCGATGACTTGGGGCGATGGATTTGTTGGAAGTCCGAGATTGATTTCAGAAGACGGAGTTTATACGGTTAATGTTACAGGGGATTGTGGTATTGCACAAGGTCAAGTTTCTGTTTCGTTTGAAAATTGCCAAAGCGAGATATGGTTCCCGAATACATTCACACCCAATGGTGATTGGATAAATCCTGTTTTTAAAGCCGAAGGGATAAATATTTTAGATTTTCATATCATTATTTTTAACCGTTGGGGACAACAGATTTTTGAGTCTTCCTCTATCAATGAGGGATGGGATGGCACTTTTAAAGGTAAGGAAAGTCCGGAAGGAATTTATGTTTGGATGGCAGATTACTTGTTGTATAGATTTAATACCAAAGTTAGGGAGTATGCCAGGGGCAGTATTTTGCTCATCCGTTGATAGATTTTGCTCATTTCGAACTTGTCTTTTCATTAAATTAATATTAATCACATGTCATAACATGAATAAAACATTCTTATCATAAAGCACTTTTCTTAAGTGCTTCTTCTTTTTGCCAAACTTTATTTTCCACCAACACTGATCAACATTTAAAAAACACTAAAATATTTCCCGTGATATTAATCTTTTTCACTTATTTTTGCAGATTGTAAAACAAAATATTGATACGGGTTAAAGCAGTAGTGATGTGTTATTGCCAAAGAAAATAAAAACAAGTTTGTCTTGATGTAAAATTGTATTCTTATGATAAGTGTATTTATTAGAAACGACCAAATATATTCTAAGCCTTTGGAATATATACTCGCTATTCTTGCTAAAAACACATCATTGACCCTAACTTTTATCCATGAAAAAGCAAATGCTCAATTAGTTTTTGATCATACTGACCCACTTTCAGTTCCCATAAATACGAAGTTCTTCGACTCTTTACTGCATAAAAAAGTGTTTAATCATGAGGCATATTTCAAAAATGCACCATATCTTTTACATGCCGAAAGTAATCATCCTGATTGGTTAGGAACTGCCTTTTACATGATAAATTCGTTTCAAGAATATCCTGATGACATCAATATTAATTCTCTCGACCTTTATGGTAGATTTGATTATGAGCAATCCTATCAACACAAATTTGATTGTGTTACGAAGAACTTAGTGCAAGAATGTTTCGCTAATTTTTGTAAAGAATATTTACCCAATGCAAGACCGGCGAACATGGAAAGAAAAACGAACGTTTTCGTATCCCATGATATTGACACCTTGCATGGTTCTTTTCTTGAAGATGGATTGTGGGCATTGAGAAAAGGCAGGATTGATGTGGTTTTCAAACTTATCATGAACGAAGTTTTGTTGCATCCGCATTGGAAAAATATTGACAAAATTGTAAAACTTAATTCAGAATACGATTTAATGAGTACGTTTTTTTGGCTAGCAACCCAAAAAGTAGCCAAAAACAAAGTGAAGAACGCTGACTACTCTATTGACAAAATACAAGATTATTTCAAGCTGCCTGCGAATCATGGTTTACATAAAAGTTGCTACACTACTTCATTTGAGGAAGAGCTTGCGATGCTGCCTATCCGCACCCAATGGAATCGGTATCATTATTTGAAATTGAATTTACCTTCGTCGTGGGACGAAATAGAAAACGCGAAACTTGAACTCGATGCTAGTTTAGGTTTTGCAGACAGATTTGGCTTCAGAAATAGTTATAGTTTGCCGTTTAAGCCTTATAATATGTCAACCCAAGCCGCTTATAATTTTGTGGAGGTTCCTTTGAATATAATGGATGGAACTTTTAATCGTTATATGAAAATCCCTATACAGGAAACGGCATCACAGATTATTAATTTTATAGAAGCAAATAAGATGAATGCTATCATTTCAATAATTTGGCATAATACCTATTTTACAAACTATAAGTATGCGGGCTATTTGCAAGAATATAAAAAAGTACTTTTGTATTTGTACGAAACCGGAATAAAATTTATCACACCAAAAGAAATAATAAATGAGTTCGGAAAAGATTAAAAAAAATGTAGCGATTTCAATTTTAAAAGATGTTGAAATTGACGAGGTAATTAGTTTTTATAATCGTATTTATAATGAAACTAGAACTAGAGAAAAATTTGTTTGGGAGTTTCACAACGCACCAAGCGGCAAAGCCATTTATGTGGTTGCCAAAGATACGGATACTAACAAAATTGTGGGTTCGCAGTGCGCCATTCCCATTGAGCTTATTGCTCAGGATGGCACAGTGATTCTCACTGCAAAATCAGAAGACACCTTGGTTGATCCTGAATATAGAGGATTGAATATCTTTGAGAATATGTATCAACTGCTGTTTGAAAAATGCAGAGAAAACGGCATCAAATATCTTTGGTGCTTCACCTCCGCAAAAAAACCTTTTCTGAAGCTTGGATTTGAAATTCCCTATGACCAAAGCCAATCGGTTATGGCAATCAACATCAATGCTGCCTACAGTTATTTGTCGCAATTAAACCATAAAAACAACTTTTCTTCCCGGTTTAAAATTGGTGCTTTTTGTTTTCTTTCTAAAATGGTCTCTATCAAAAAATCTTTTGGCTCACAGCAATCCATAGACAAAGATTTTTCATATAAAGAGCTTGGCAAAAAGATAATAAAAGAGGCAGAACTTCCTGTTTTGATGTCGGCTCGTAATGGTTTTTCGATTAAATTGGATTTGCCTTTTATGACATGGCGCATAGAAAACAACCCCTATCACGATAAAATATTTAATGTGTATTTTCTATCGCAAAACACCATCGTTGCCAACCTTATTTTTAACCATCACAAAGATGGCGTGTGGTTTTTGGTGAACGATATGTATGCTGAAACGCTCACCTTGAAACAAAAACAAGCCATGCTGCGCAAAGCCGTGCAGGGATTAATGCATCAGGAAAAAAGCGCGATTAAATTGATTCGGACATGGGATTTCAAACACAATGCCTTGGGCAACGAAGAATTGGTGATGCGGAAAAAAGTTGGATTCTCGCATATCGACAGGGGCATATCCTTTGTGTGGAAAAGCCTTGATGAGCACGACACTTTGAAAACTGCAGATTTTAATCTGTCAAGAATTGCAACGCAAGGGAAGATTTGACAGTATTTATTAAAAAAAAGCTTGCCCTTTCGAGCAAGCTTTTCTTAGTTCTAAGTTTGCGTTATCCGCAAAATACTATTTTTGAAATATTTACGATTATCTTTAAGCTATTTTCAAAAATATTGGACCTTCCCAAGCTGTTGTAACGCCTGCAATAACTGCTTTATGAAAAAAAGCAACCTCTGTTCCAACTGGAAGACCAGGTATGTCAGTATGCGCCGCTGTAGTGGTATCCACCACAACTCTATTAGTGAATCCTACCGTATCTAGGGAATATGCCCAATCATTAGCATCAGCTTTGCCTTGAGCAGTGAGATGTGTTGTGCCCGAGATTACAGTGTTATGAGCTGTAAATTTTTGTTTTCCACGAGGGGTTTTAACTTTATCTTGCATTCCTGCGCTAGCTACTATAACTGGACGTTGAATATCGGGTAAGCTAGCATCGTTGGCTACAGTTTGAACCATAAGCGCAAGTGCTGTTATTTCTCGCTCAGCAACATCGCGAGCAACTTTGATGTCGTCTGTTTTCGTATCAGAAGTAGGCGCATTCAAAACTGCGTGAAAAGCAATTATAGCAGCTTTGGTAGTTGCTACTTGAGCCACAATGGCAGCAGCGAGAAAATAAGGATTGAGATTCATACAGGTAACATACTGCCCCCCGTCAACCAATATTTCCGAATTGGTTTTTAGGCTTAAACCTAAATTAATTTGTATCTTCATAAATTCAATTTTTAATTAATAAATAGCATTGATAATTTTTTGATTCTGTGTAAAATAAAATCTTGCATGATTTTGAATCGCGACAAATGTAAGTCATTAAATGACGCCAAAAACATTATGTCCTTATTTCTTTTACTTTAACATATATATAACCTTTGATGTGTAAGAAAATAAGACTCAGAATCCAAAAACAACTAATAATCTATTGAAAATGAAACAAGTGATTACTTCCGAACAAAGTGAACTGATGTTGGAAGGAAGTGGACTGATGGAAGAACAAAGTGTAAATACTGCGAAACATATAGAACTTATGGAGGAAGAAAGAGTAGATACGGAGGAAAATAGTGTACTTATTAAAGGAGCAAGAGATCTTATGAAGGTAGAACGATATCTTTTGGAAGAAGAAATTATAATATTATCGTTAGAAAGATATCTTTTGGAGGGATAAAGAAAACTCATGAAGGAACTATGTAAACTAATTTGGGAACAAAGTAAACTGACGGAGGGACAAAGTGTTCTAGGAGGGAAATGAAATGCTAATAAGTTTTAATATGCTTATATGTAGCTACTTAGAAAAACAATAATGTTTTACAAATTGTAGCGATAAGTTCCCAATTCGTTTGGAACTGCGCATGGGTGCCAAATTCTAATTTTTAATACACATCCGAGTCGCCCATAGAATAGTACCACGAATTGGAATCTATCATGTTGTGATAGGTTTCATTCATAAGCCTGATTCCCGAATAGGTGATCGGAGCTATGGGCGAAAATCCCATTTTTTCAAACAAAATATGTTTGGTATCATTGAATGGCATCCAGCAATTGATGCGAATAATATTGTATGCGGCATAATGCTGCGTAATAGCAAAAAGCAGTTCGGATAAAAGTGCTGCATCTGCCTGAAAACAGAGTTCAACTATATCAACTTCATAAGCATCTTTTTGAACAAAAGAAGGAAACACTTTTGTTACGGCAAACCAATCAAATGCATTGTTTGCTTTCGTTGAAAAGATAGTATAATTAAATAAAGGATTTGAAGAAAATCTCCAACGTAGATATTCTTGCGTCTTGTTTACCTTGACTTCAAAATCACTTGTGCATTGCATGAAAGCATTTTCATGATTCAGAGTGAAATCATTCACTACTGCGACCCTTTCAACCGATGTTTCTTTAATTTGATTAGTTAAAATACTGAGCGTTGGTATCTGTTCAAGGTTTTTCCATTTCAAATTTTTAATAAATCCATAATGCGAATTCGAATTGGGAAATCCCCAAATAGCCACTAAATTATTTTTCTGATATTCCTCATGATATAAGGATTCTGCCAGCTCTCCGAAAATTCCTTTTCCGCCATGATTCGGATGTGTCATGGTAGTCATTGACAAAGCTGTCAGTACTTCTTCGCCACAAACAATCATTTTCAATGGAAAAACAGCATAGTGTCCTGCCAACACATCACCATCCCACATCAATTTAATCATAAATTTATGCTCAGGATTATCAGCAAAACGCCACTTCCAAAATTCGTCAGTTAGCTTTTTTTTAAAAACGATTTGAAAAAGCTCTAAGATTTTTGTTTCATCGCCCGACTGATAATTGCGAATTTCCATGGCAATACGTTAAAGGATGGTTTTTAGATTCATGAACGCCTCTGCATAAATACAACCGGCTTGTGCACCTCTCATGGTGGCTAAGGCTTTGATATTGATAGCACTTCTAGGGAAAGGATGTTCGCCCAATTCACTTTCAAATATTTTCAGGTTATTTATTTTGGCGTCTAAGTTATCAGTTATATCCACAAAAATATTAGGTAAGAAAGCATTTTGCGAAACAGCAACCCCAAAATCGGTTTCGCTTAACACTTCCATCATCCAAATATTTTTTATAAATGGATAGCGAAACGATTTGGTGCAAGCAAAAGCACAGTCAAAAGCAATCCGATGGTCGCTATGTGGGTCGCCATAAAAAGGTAAGATTACATGAGTAGGTTTCACCGTTTTAAACACATCTGATATGGCTGAAATGATGGTTCCGCTTGTCAGCTCATCAAGTTTTGTAGTTGGGTAGTTTAAGTTAAACACCCCATCAAAAGGATAGGCTGCGGCAAGTTTCTTAATTTCCTCCTGTCTTCTATTGACAACATTTTCGTTCCACCCATGCGTGGTATGAACATCGGTCATAACTAACCAATAGATTTCTGCGCCTTCATGCTTAAATCGCAATAAACTTCCTCCTGCACCATAAGTTTCATCGTCAGGATGCGTTGCAATAACAATGATTTTGTCTTTGTTGTTCATATTTTAATATTTTAGTTCACCCTCACGCTACTCGGAATATTAACCAGCCTATCTTCCAAAAACTGTGCATTTTCAACATTGGCAATGATGCAATGTTCAAACATGGGCAGCTTGTGCATCAAGGTCCATGCGGGACGTGTCATCACAGCGTTTTTGTTGGTGAAATCCAAGAAAGCATCGCGTTCGGTTCTGTCGCTTACCAAAATAGTCTGTAGCCAATAGTTGGCTTTCGAATTCTTGGGTTCCGTAAGAAAAGTGTAGGGCATGCAGTCAAAGAAATTAGCATACAGTTGGGCAAGTTGGCGTTTGTTTTCAATAAAGGAATCCAGACATTCCAATTGTGCACAAGCCAAGGCAGCATTAATATTGGGCATACGATAGTTGTAACCGATTAGGTCGTGATTGAACTCCCAGGGATGCGGTGTTTTAGCTTGGGTGGTCAGGTGCTTTGCCAAAACTCCCAAGGCATCGTCGTTGGTCAACACGGCGCCGCCACCTCCACAAGTGATGGTTTTGTTGCCATTGAAACTCAAGGTGCCCAACAAGCCAAAAGTCCCGGTATGTTGTTCTTTATAATAACTACCGATGGATTCGGCTGCATCTTCCACCACAGTGATATGAAACCTATTGCAGATTTCCATAATGCTATCTATCTCCACAGGAAACCCAAAAGTGTGCATAGGCACACAAGTGGAAATCCTTCGCTGCGTTGCAATATGAATACATTCTTGTTTGTCGTTGATATAGGTGGATGTATGCAAAAAATCGTGCAGTTTGCTTGGCGACATGCCCAAGGTTCGTTTGTCCACATCCACAAAGAGCGGATCGGCACCCAAATAGGCAATAGCATTGCAGGTAGCCACAAAGGTCAAGGGTTGGGTAATCACCAAATCGTTGCGTTGCACTTTGGCTAACACCAAGGCAATATGCAAAGCTGCCGTGCCGTTGGAGGTCGCGATGGCATATTTGGCGCCCGTATATTTCTTTAAATCGTCTTCAAATTGATTGACAAATTTGCCCACCGAAGACACAAAAGTGGAATCTATACATTCGTTGAGATATGGCTTCTCATTGCCCACAAATCGAGGTTCATGAAGCGGTATAAAATCTTTAGGAGTTTTATAAATGGAACGAATAAAATCAACGGTTTCTTTCAGCATTTCATGAATGGTATTGTTGCAACTTTAGGTCAATAAAGATGCACTATTAGATTAACACGGCTCTTATTATTTATGAGCCACAACTTCCGGTTGTTCTTTCTTTGGTTTAAATTCGAAGAAAGCAGCCGCACCCAAAACCAAAATCAACAATATGGAACCCGCGAGCGAAATTTTTTCGCCAACATAATAGGATTTCGGTTCAAATTTAAACTCAATTTTATGATTGCCGGCAGGAACCACCATAGCACGCAGGACGAAGTTGGCACGGAAATAAGGAGCTTCAGCACCATCCACATACGCATTCCAACCTTTGCTGTAATAGATTTCGGAGAAGACTGCCACTTGAGCCGCTTTTAAATTTTTAGCTTCATATATAAGATGATTAGGCTTATAATCCAGCAATTTGATGGTAGCTAGCGGATCTCTTTCCCCTTTGAATGATGTCAATTGCTCTCCAAAACGTTTGTCAACAATAGCCATATTGGCAGGAACAAAATTGTCCATAGCTTTTATTTCTTCATCGGCATTATCCACCTGTTTCACATCTTTCACAAACCAAACATTGCCCAAAGCAGCAGGATTCCGCAATGGATGTGCATCTGGATTGTAAATAAAGTATTTAGTATTAAGCATATTCAACGAAGTCAAACCATACATAGTTGAAATCAACACCGAATCGGGCACTTTGCTTTGTAAAGTCTTGACCAAACGTTCATGTTCTTTCGATAAGCGATTGTCAACCAAATCTTGATATCTACGCAGTTTAGCAGCATGATATCCACCTATAGATTTATGATAATAAGAAGTAGAAGCATCCAGGGTAAAATTCCCTATGGACAGATTCAGAACGCGAAAATCTTTCGTAGTATCTTGCAATATAAACTTATCTGCTGCCGATGCTTCGAAAGGAGCATCAATTTCAGCTTTTGGTTTAAAGTTTTTATCGTTTACATATCTTCTATTGATAGGAACCAAATCAATGAGGATTAAGAGTGCCATACCGCCATAAAGAAGATATTTGCTCATTTTCTTAGCAGAAGCATACACCCAAATCAAACCTGCCCCCAACACTATGAATGCAATAGTACGCAAACACGATATTTTAAAGATGGATATACGGGCAATTTCGAGGTTCGAAATAAAACTGTCAATTTGGCTTTTGTCAGCACCTTGTTTCAAATAATCATTAAATTGCGACAGCTCTTGAGCCGTGGTGAATTTGAAGAAAGTGCTTGGCATCATCACAAATAATAGCGTCAAGCCTGCAGTCAATCCCAGAGAGATAAAGAAAACCGCTTTCTTTTCTTTTATCAATTTGGGTTTTTCGGCTATCTCTTTCAAAGCAAGTATTGCCAACAGCGGCATGGTGAGTTCCACTATAACCAAGATGGATGAAACCGCTCGGAATTTATTATAAAATGGCATGTAATCTATAAAGATATTTGACAGGAATTGAAAATTATGCCCCCATGAAAGCAAGATGGCAAGGATAGAAACCGAAAACAACGCCCATTTGAGTTTCCCTTTCACTATAAATAATCCAAGGATAAACAAAAACATAATAAGAGCGCCTACATAAACAGGTCCTGCTGTAAAAGGAAGGTCGCCCCAATAGTGAGAAGATTG
>CAIOJS010000495.1 GCA_903858655.1 uncultured bacterium
CCGAGCAAGGGTCCATTGTTCCTGTTTCGAAAGCAATCTTGTTTGGCAAGAATACCAAGCGCGCCGAACAAAAGAAGCTAAGGACTGATGACTGGTTTCCGGATGCTATACGGGAGCATATAAAAGATCTTTCGCGTATAGCCTTTGCGCCGAACATAAAGAAGTTTGAAAAAGATTTGCAACACACGAAGGGTTTAAAAGACACCTATGCTCTCGTTTATAAAACTATCGACATATTGCTTCAATCTCACCCTAGTTTTCGTGGGGATATAAAGACATTCATGAGGCTCGGGCAATTCGAGAAATTGCTGAGCACACGTGGAATAAAATCAAGTGAACATTTCTTTCATTCCTTTAGAGTTTTTCTGGCAGGATGTGTTGTAATTGATAATTTCTATGACCATTTTAAATGTGCCCACAAAAAATTTAAAGTAGGGAACACTAGGATTTGCGTTGAGTATACATGGCTTTTGGTGGCTATTTTTCATGATATTGGCCGCACTAAAGAATCGATGCAGAAATTGGTACGTGCAGAGACTGATGATGATGATATATGTATGACAGCCACGGACGCGAAATGGGCAAAGACTTGTTACCAGGACGCTCGCAAAATGTTGGGGTCGATAGGCGCATTTATGGCTTCCGGTTGTGCCGGACATTGGGATGGTAGTGCTTGTACTGATGCGCAAGGAGAAAAGTTAAGTAGTGAATGGGTTGCGTTGTATGATCGCTTGGATAAGCATGGGGTAATTAGCGCATACGACATGTTGGCGGATATTCTTCGAAAACTATCATACGCTGAAGAGCGCAGATTTAGGCCATTTGTTGTTACGCATGCAGCCTTAGCTGCTTTGGCAATCTTATTGCATGATCATAGGATATGGGATGAAGCGAAGATTTGGAAATTGTTCCCTATTTCTATAAAACAAAATCCGATGGCGGCATTATTGGTTTATATTGACACCTGGGATGATCATATGAGAAAAGAGGGCCCGTCCCCAATATCTATTACTGGGTATCAAATTAATCGCAAACAGAAATCCGCAAATGTTGATATCTTATGGGAAAGGCAAGAGGATTATGTAAACGAGCAAAGGAAGTATCAGAGCTTCGGTTCTGCATTGACCAATCCCCCACCCACTTTGACAATAAACCCTAGGTGTAAGTAGAGTTTTGCGTTTTTTTCAGGAAATATGGGTACAAGTAAGTTTTACGACAAATTACTCCAGCCTATTACGGCAATTACTCTGTCGCCCAAAGCATACAGGAAGCTCAGGGCGGGGGGAGTATCTCTTGTATTTGACCTTGTTGAATCAACTAAGGAAAAGCTCTCCCTTATTGACGGCATAGATGGACTAATTGTTTACGAAATTGGAATGAGGCTTGATGAGTTGGGTTTCGGTGGCAGCGTTGTGTTTTCTAGGGCAGATTTTTACACTTATGCGGAATCTAAAGGCTTTTTGTTTTCTGATTTATTCCGCCATGGACATATTCAGTCAACTCCGGAACTCATCCACCTCGGGAAGGCTGTCAGATTAGACCATCTTTCAGTAAGCTCAAGAGCAAAAAGATCAATAATACAGGTGGGTGTAAAGACGGTAGGGGAGGCGTTA
>CAIOJS010000496.1 GCA_903858655.1 uncultured bacterium
GACCCTGCATGCGGCACAGGTGGTATGCTGGCGGAGGCACAACAATACTTAATGGATTATCATAAACAAGCCACGCTCTATACCTATGGACAAGATTACAACAAACGTGCTTTTGCCACTGCTGCTTCCGATATGCTAATAAAAGAAGTAGCTCACAATGGATCCGGTGAAAATATTCAGTTTGGTGATAGTCTTACTGAGGATAAGTTTGAAGGGAAATCATTTGATTACCTTATTTCAAACCCTCCTTTTGGTGTTGATTGGAAGAAGCAGCAAAGTTTTGTTACAAATGAATTCGATAAAAGAGGTTTTGCCGGTCGGTTTGGTGCTGGTTTACCAAGAGTGAACGATGGAGCATTTCTGTTTCTGCAACACATGATCAGCAAGTTTGAACACGTGGATGCAAAAAGCAATAAATATGGTTCGAGACTGGCCATAGTTTTTAGTGGTTCTGCTTTGTTTTCAGGTGGAGCAGGTTCCGGTGAGAGCAATATCCGCCGTTGGATTATTGAAAACGATTGGCTCGAAGCTATTGTAGCCATGCCTGAGCAAATGTTTTATAATACGGGAATTGGTACCTATATCTGGATTGTTACCAACCGAAAGCACAAGAAACGAAAAGGCAAAATTCAATTGATTGATGCGCGTGATTTTTATATTTCAATGCGACGCAGCATGGGCGACAAACGCCGTAAAATTGGTGAAAAAGAAGAAGGCGAACCCGATCAGATTGGGAGTATTGTAAAGTTGTATGGTCAGTTCAAAATGAATGATAAATCAAATATTTTCGACAATGAAGACTTTGGTTATACACGAGTTACAATTGAGAGACCATTGCGTTTGCGTTACCAAATGACACTTGATGATAAATCACGCTTTCTGGATGCCTGTCCCCATCTGCTGGATGATATTCAGGAAATCGACAAAAAACTTGGCCGGAATCCTTTAATGGATTGGAACGATGTTGAGAAAAAGATTCAGAAAATTCTTCACGACAAGCAATCAAAATGGAAAACATCCGAATACAAACTCTTCAGGGATGTTTTCACTCATAAAGATCTTATGGCTGAAAAAGTACGGAAAAGTAAAAATGAATTTGAACCCGATCCCGATTTACGTGATTTCGAGAATATTCCTTTAAAAGTGGATATTGAGGATTACTTCAAAACGGAAGTATTTCCTCATGTCCCCGATGCATGGATGGATAGGACTAAAGATAAAGTGGGTTACGAGATTAATTTTAATCGTTATTTCTATAAATATATTGAACCAAGAGACATCAAACTTATTGATATAGATTTGAAGAAAGTTGAAGATGAGATTTTAAATCTTCTAAATAGTGTGACAAAATGAACACCATTCAAATTAAAGAAATTCGTCTAAAATACTTTTTCTCAGAAAAGATTGCAGGAGCATGGGGAAATGACCCCACAGAGGATAATTCAATAATTTGCATACGCGCTGCTGATTTTGATACGGAGAAAATCTGTCATAAGAAACATGAATTGACAAGAAGGAGTTTTACAAAGGATGAAATCGAGAAACGACAGCTAATCGAAGGGGATTTAATAATTGAAAAATCGGGAGGTGGAGATAATCAACCGGTTGGTAGAATTGTGAGGTTTTCATTAAATGAA
>CAIOJS010000497.1 GCA_903858655.1 uncultured bacterium
CAACCGCTTTCGGGTTTCATTGCGGATTTACCTTGCTGTTATCAAATACGACAAAGATACAAAATGAAAGCGAATCACAACCATTGTTAACTCCTCTGTAAACTCAATACGGCTGTTATCAAATACGACAAAGATACAAAATGAAAGCGAATCACAACAGATATTGCTGACGCTCAGTTATTGGCTTTGCTGTTATCAAATACGACAAAGATACAAAATGAAAGCGAATCACAACCGCTTCTTTGCCCTATACTTTTCAGTCTTGGCTGTTATCAAATACGACAAAGATACAAAATGAAAGCGAATCACAACTACCCTACGCACTTCACGCTTGAGCCTAACGCTGTTATCAAATACGACAAAGATACAAAATGAAAGCGAATCACAACTTCAATAAATCTTTCGTTTGACATAATAATGCTGTTATCAAATACGACAAAGATACAAAATGAAAGCGAATCACAACATAAAACCATTAGTAGAATTTGAATGCCTGCTGTTATCAAATACGACAAAGATACAAAATGAAAGCGAATCACAACTTCAGGCGGTATTTGGCGCGAAGGAACATGCTGTTATCAAATACGACAAAGATACAAAATGAAAGCGAATCACAACAACCGACCATGCAGGACGCGCGAAAGATGGCTGTTATCAAATACGACAAAGATACAAAATGAAAGCGAATCACAACTCTGTGCAAGAAGTACATAACTATACAAGGCTGTTATCAAATACGACAAAGATACAAAATGAAAGCGAATCACAACACTGCCAGTGGTGTCAATATAAGTACTTTTGCTGTTATCAAATACGACAAAGATACAAAATGAAAGCGAATCACAACCAACATGGGTGCTACAGATAAACGGAACCCGCTGTTATCAAATACGACAAAGATACAAAATGAAAGCGAATCACAACGGATACAGTGGTTATTCAGGAATTAAATAACTTTATCAGCTAGGCAAAGATACGAAAGAATAACGAATCACATCTATAAAATGAAATAAAAAACATAATGGGGGCTGAGAAGTATGGAGGTTGGGAGAGTAATTTTCTGGGGATTTAATCTATTTCGCCCCCCGCCTATTCAGTCGGGCAGGTTAAAGGGGCTTGGGAAAGCGGGGGGCATCTTCCCCTACCTGCCGGTCGGGGCTATAAATGTTTCACCCCCGCCTATTCAGTCGGGCAAGCCTAGCGGGGTTTTGAGGGAATGGAAAAGAGAAGGTTTAGAAGGTTGGGGGGTGTTGGGGGTTTGGGTGTTCTATTATGGTTAAGGATTATGTTAGAAGGTTTTTCGATTCAATATATTTCGCCCCCCGCCTTTTCAGTCGGGCAGGTTAAAGGGGCTTAGGAGAGAGGAGGGCATATTTTCCCCGACATGAATGTCGGGGCTATAAATATATCACCCCTAACGGGGTGCCATCAAAACGCAATGACAAAAATTGACAACAAATGACCATCAAATGACCACCAAATGACCACTAATTGACAACTAATGACCCGTGGTTTCCCACCCTATTCCACCGTTTTAATCCCCCCCGAAGCTTTATAAAACTGCGTTTTGGTCAAGATGGCGGGCAAAGACGTCACCACGCCGTATTGCGGGATGAGGAACTTGGCGTGAACGGTTTCGGTGTTGGCGCTAAGGATGGTGATGTTGGCATAGTCGGCAATGCGATAAAACAAGCCGTGGGATTCGGATTTGATACCCGCTTTTTTATCCACATAAACTTTCAAAGAGTCGGTGTTGGCGAGTTTTTGTATTTTCAGAGAAATCAAATCGCCAAAGCCGCTGGTGGTGTCCAACACGCCTTTGAGTTTGGAGAAACGAAACAAACCCATGGAATCTCTCGGTTTTTCTTGCTTGGGCAGATAGTAGAAGGAGTAAGTGATTTTCTTGGTGAAGCTGATGCCCGTGAAGAGTTTGCGATATTCGTTTTCCATTTTCTCGAGTTCGTCGTTCATATATTTAAAGGTCTCCTTGTCGTAGTTCACCTCTTGAAAGCCACTGATCAGATTGAAACGATTTTCTTTCACTTTGATGATGAAATCAGCCGCATTCTTGGCTTTTTGTTCGGGAGTTTTTTCGACCATAGAACGTTTGAAGGTTATTTTTTCGACGGTCACCGAATCGTGTTTCACCTTTTCGATGAGGGTATCCACCTTTTCGAAGAGATTCAATTCGCCATAATATTTGAAGATGTCGGGATAAACGGTTTCGTCCACCTGAGAACCTACGGGGATATTCTCGGCAAGGCTTTCGCCGATTTTGCCGTTGGTGCCCACCATCAAGCCTGCTTCGGTGAGCGCTAGCTTGAATTCGCCGGCTTTGTTCAACACATTCTTTTGAAGTTCGACGAAATAAAACTGCTGTGGATCGGGTTCGTCGAAGGTGGATAGTTTGATGTCGCTGATTTCATAGTTGGTGGAATTGCTTTTTATGACATTGGATAAGCCTAGATATTTTTCGGCAAACTCCGCATAAGGACCTTTGATTTGTTCGGTTCGGTTGACCACAACATCAATGCGGACAAAGTTGTGAGGCAAAGCATAATAAAAACCATCCGCAGAAGTGGGGGTTTGCTTGTTGGTTACGCGGGTAACATGTAACACAGGACCACACGATTGCATGATCACGATTGCGAATAAAGCTAAAAGTAGTAGTTTCGATTTCATAAAATAAATTCTTGTGCAAACCTACATGATTTTTATGGATTACACAAGCGGAAAACGAAAATTTATGTATCTTAGTATCTTTAGGATTTGTGGACAGGTGATATTTTTATGTTGTCCAAATAAAAAAAAGATGTAATTTTGACGAAAATTATTGTTTGTATGCTTTCAAAGAAAACTCAGTATTCCATTTTGGCTTTAGTACGACTTGCTCGTGAATACGAAAAAGGTCCTGTGCTCATCAGTTCCATTTCGGAATCAGAACGTATCCCCCAAAAGTTCCTTGAATCCATCTTGCTCGAATTGAAAAAGACGGGCTATGTGAATAGCAAAAAAGGGAAAGGTGGTGGATATTATTTAATTAAAAACCCCAATGAGGTGAATCTGGCAGATTTGCATCGTTTATTTGAAGGCGCTATAGCCCTCCTACCCTGTGCCTCGACAAAGTTTTATGAATCATGTCATCATTGTAAAGATGAAGAGACTTGTGGCATTCGCAGCAAAATAAAAGACATCCGCGACGAAACTGTGCGCATGATGAAAGCCATTTCTTTAGCCGATATTATCACTCGCGAAAATGACTTGTTGAAAACTTTTTAAAATATTTTTCTTTATTAGTCTATATATCCGATAGAATATGTATTTTTGCAGAAATTTTAAATACATAATCTATGAAAAAAATCACATTAATATCCGTAATCGTTTGTTTTGCAGCGTTACTTTTTACAACCATGTCTTGTAATAATGCTCCAAAGAAACAAAATCCCACCGATCTAGAAGGCAGTATCTCCATTTCAGGAGCCTTTGCGATGTATCCTTTGACCGTAAAATGGGTGGAAGAGTTTAAAAAAATTCACCCGAAAGTAAAGATTGATGTTTCTGCCGGGGGTGCAGGAAAAGGCATGACCGATGTGCTGAATGGCTTGGTGGATGTTGCTATGTTTTCGCGCGAAATAGTTCAAGCAGAAACCGACAAAGGTGCTTGGTATATCGCTGTGGCGAAAGACGCTGTGTTGCCGACCATCAACACCGAAAATCCCGTTTACAAAGCTATTATGGAGCGTGGATTAAAAAAACAAGAGTTCACTGATATTTTCCTTACGGAGAAAATTAAGAATTGGAAGCAATTGGTTCCAAATTCTTCAGCAAAGAAAATAAATGTATATACACGTTCGGATGCTTGTGGCGCCGGGGAAATGTGGGCGAAATATATGGGCAAAAAGCAAGAAGATTTGAAAGGTATAGGTGTTTTTGGTGATCCAGGGATGAGTGATGCCGTGAAAAAAGACAAATTCGGATTGGGTTATAACAATGTGATTTATGCTTATGACCCAAAAACTAAAAAATATTATGATGGCATATCAGTGATTCCTTTGGATTTGAATGAGAATGGTAAGATTGACAGCACTGAGAATTTTTATGCGAATTTGGATAATCTGATGCTCGCCATTAAAGAAGACCGATTCCCATCGCCTCCCGCACGCAATCTGTATTTTGTTACTAAGGGTAAAACGGAGAACGTGATTGTTTTGGAGTTTTTCAAATGGGTGTTGGCTGAAGGACAGAAGTACATACACGAAGCCGGGTATGTTACCTTGAACGACGCCAAGTTGAAAACTGAAACCGAGAAACTGAATAAATAGATCGGAAGAGATTTTTAAAGAACGAAAAGGTTTTAAACGTCTTCCTCTATTTGTTTTTGGGCATCATCTTGGCGATGCCTGTATTACTTATAGTGGGATTGCTTTTCAAGTCGGAGAGTGTGTTGCATGCCAATTCGCTGTCGGATTTACTTTTCTCAACCGAATGGAAACCCTTTCAGGGGAAGTTTGGGTTTTATTCATACATCTATAGTTCGGTGCTGGTAACCATGTTGGCATTGCTGATTTCGGTTCCTATCTGTTTGTTTGCCGCCATTTATTTGACGCAATATGCCAAAAGTGTTTATTTGAAAGTGATACAACCCGTCATTGATATATTGGCAGGCATACCTTCTATTATCTTCGGCGTTTGGGGTATTTTGGTGATAGTTCCTTTGATTTCACATTATGTTGCACCTTTTTTTGGCATAGAAACGGCGGGCTACTCCATACTGGCGGGTGCGGTCGTACTGTCGGTGATGATTATACCGTTTATCCTGAATATCTTGTTGGAGATATTCAAAAGCATTTCAAAAGAGTTGCCGCAAGCCTCCATCGCTTTGGGTGCTACGAAATGGCAAACCATTAAATATGTGATATTGCGTAAGGCTTTTCCCGGGATAGTTTCATCGGTGGTGTTTGGTATGTCGAGAGCTTTTGGAGAGACCATAGCCGTGTTGATGGTAGTGGGTAATGTGGCTCAGATTCCGAAGACCATCTTCGAGCCGGGTTATCCTTTGCCTGCACTTATCGCCAATAATTATGGGGAGATGTTATCCATACCCAATTACGATTCGGCATTGATGTTTGCCTCGCTAATTTTGTTGGTCATTGTTCTATTGTTTAACCTAGCCGCTCGTATGCTTATTTCGCGCTACGAAACCAAAATATAGTTTATGAGAAAGAAGTTATTAGCAATCGAAGAAAGTTTCTTTAAAATCTTGATGCAATTATCTATTGCGCTGATAGTATTGGTGCTTTCGCTGATAGTATTCAGTATCTTTTACAGAGGATTGCCATCGCTCACTTGGGAAATGGTTAGCCAAACACCCAAGGGTGGTTATTATTTCGGGAAGGAAGGCGGCGTGTTGAATGCCATTATCGGTTCCTTGTATCTTGCTTTTGGTGCCACGATTTTAGCCTTAGTGATGGGTTTGCCTGTGGCAATGCTGATGAATATACATCTACGGAAGTTTAAGAAATTGGTGAACGGTGTTCGCTTTTTGTTGGATTTGTTGTGGGGTGTGCCGTCTATTGTTTATGGTGCGTTTGGGTTTAGTGTAATGATATTTTTTGGTGTGAAGACATCGCTCTTGGCAGGTATAATCACCGTGTCGTTGTTCATACTTCCTATCATGATACGTGCCATTGATGAAGTGGTAAGAAATGTTCCCGTAGGTTTGTTGGAAGCCTCCATGTCATTGGGCTCGAACAAATCGCAGACGGCTTTTATGGTGTATGTGCGGCAATGTTCTTCGGCTATCGTCACGGCTATCATGATTTCGTTTGGCAGGGCAATAGGCGATGCAGCCTCCGTGCTTTTTACTACGGGCTACACAGACAGCATTCCTACTTCGGTGATGCAGCCTTCAGCTACTTTGCCTTTATCCATATTTTTTCAGTTGAGTTCGCCGATACAGGAAGTGCAGAATCGCGCATACGCTTCGGCAGCGATACTTACCATCATCATTTTAATTATCAGTGTGCTTTCGCGTGTCATCTCGAATAAGTACAACAAAAACAAAATTTCATAAAGCAATGAAATCTAAAATCAGCATACAAAACCTAAACCTGAGTATTGGCAAGAATCAGATACTAAAAAATATCAATCTTGATATACCCGAGAATCAGGTGACCATCATACTTGGACCATCGGGTTGCGGCAAAACCACCTTGCTGAAATGTTTGAACCGCCTGATTGACTTGGAAGAAAATGTGACCATCACGGGAAGTATCTTTTTGGATAATGAAGATATACTTCACACCAAATCTGATTTGCCGGGCATACGCAAAAAGATGGGTTTGCTTTCGCAACGCCCCTACCCTTTGCCGATGAACATCTATGATAATATCGCCTACGGATTGCGCATCAACGGCATTCACAACAAACACATCATCCGCGAAAGCGTGGAGCATAACCTGAAACAAGTGAATCTGTGGGATGAAGTTCAACATCGCCTCAAAGAACCTGCTTCGCGACTTTCCATTGGTCAACAGCAACGCCTTTGTTTGGCGCGTGGATTGGCTGTGAAACCCGAGATTATTTTAGCCGACGAACCTACTTCAGCTTTGGACCCGCTCTCGAGCACTGCCATTGAGAAGAAATTCGTGGAACTGAAAGAAGAATACACCTTGGTGATGGTAACTCATATCTTGCGCCAAGCAAGACGTATTGCCGATTATGTTGTGTTTATGTATCTGGGCGAAATCGTGGAGCATGGCACTGCCGATGAGTTTTTTAATCATCCGAAACAAGAGCAGACGAAGGCGTATTTGGAGGGGATATTTAACTAATTTGAGATTTAAGATTTAATATTTACACTAAAAAATAATAATATGAAAAGAATAATTTTATCAGTTGTAGCACTAGTGATTATTAGTGTGAGCGCTTTTGCGCAATTTAATTTAAGTGCGGAGTTTCGTCCGCGTTTTGAGTTCAGAGATAGTTATAAAGTACTGCCTCCCACATTTGGACAGATTCCTGCCTTTCAAATAAGTCAGCGGACTCGACTGAACGTCGGGTTTAAATGGAGTATCGTGAACACCTATCTATCGTTTCAAGATGTGCGTTTGTGGGGCGATGAAGCGATGAAGACCGATGTTGCAGGCTTGGGTCTGTACCAAGGTTGGGCTGAAATAAATGTGTGCGACAGCTTATTTATCAAAGCAGGACGGCAAGAGTTTTCTTATGATAACGACCGCTTGTTTACAGCATCCAACTGGTCACAAAAGGGATTGACTCACGATGCTCTTCTCTTAAAATATAATCATCGGGGATTTTCTGTTGATGTGGCTGCTGCGTTTAACCAAAGTAAAGACACCACCAATTCTACCGATTACAATAATACTTTAGGGAATTATAAAGCTTTAAGTTTTGCGTGGTTGAAATATCAATTCAATAAACATTTTGCGCTGCAAGGTACTTTTATTGCCGATGGATATCAAAAGAAAACGGATGCAAAAGTTATTTATGCGCGCGCTACGAGTGGTGGTGTGTTTAACTTTATGAGCAAATTTGTTAACACCGATGCACGCTGTTTTTATCAATTTGGACAGGATCAAAGCGGTGCGAAAATATATGCCTACTATATCAATGCAGATGTTACCGTGAAACCCATAAAATGGTTCACCATCTTTACTGGTACCGAATTTTTATCAGGTAATGATATGACCAATGCCACGAACAAAAACCTGAATGCATTCAATTATCTGTATGGCAGCGGGCATCGTTTCAATGGAAATATTGATTTTCTCACGAAAGCCGCTGATACAAAAAACCTCGGACTTGCTGATATCTACATGGATTTTATCTTTATGTTGAAACAAAAATATCAACTTCGCACCGATTTCCATTACTTCCGATCAGAATATAATTATATTCAGAATTTTATTAGAGCCAATCCGTATTTGGGCTGCGAAGCAGATATCACTGCTAAGATTCCTATCGTGAAAGATGTGGACGTTCAATTGGGCTATTCATTGTTCCGTAGCAGTCAAATGCTTCAGGTGATGCAAGGCAACAACAAAAAGAAAATGAGTCAATGGGCTTTTGTGATGTTGACGGTGAAACCGACCTTGTTTACTTGGGATGGAAATAAGAAGTAAGGAATTTAAGATTTGAGATTTTTGAATTTAGAATTATTGACTTGAATAAGTCAACAAAAAAGGCTTGCCCCTATCGGAGGCAAGCCTTTTTTGTTTCTTTATCCTTTGACTATTAGGGATGCAAGAGATGGAAGTCGAAGTCGCCTTCGCCGACTTTTTCGTTTGCGGTTTTGAGTGTGCCGCTATATCCTTCTGTGGTAGCACCATTATATGGAGCAGCACCTACGGGCCACAACTCTAATGTGATGGGACCTTCATTGCGTAACAAATCTATGGTGGTAGGTAACATACTCATCGGCATGGCTAATACCAAATAGGTTTGGGATTCATCGTTGGCATTGTTAGGATGCCAAAGATAGGACTTGGGTAACGTGGCTTGGTTATAGAAATCAATTCTACCGACGAAGGATAATGTGTCGTTGCCCATCAATACTTGTGCTTGCAGTCCTGACGCTGCAGAAGCAAGCAATTGAACATAATACTTTGTTACGGTTTTTGTCATGTTTGTGAGTTTTTAGTGATTAATTTTGAAACTTTATTGGCTTTATACGATGTTAATGCGCTATTGGTTACGCAGTGGCATGCTAACGGCTTTGATAGTGAGGTCGGGTTACTTTAGTTCGAAACGGAAGGAAAGTTTTCTGGTGAAGACTTTGTAGAGATGTTTGTTTAAGCCAAACAGGTCATAGGAGGAAACGCTTGAGAGTTCTTTGATCCAATCCATATAGCCGCTGTAAACGTCGGTGGGTTCGGAGGCGCTGATCATGCGCCCTACTTGGCTGCCTGATATTTTGGCTAGGATGGTGGCTTCTGAGAGGGCTTTGTCGTAGAGTCTTTTGAACAAGGTTTCCGCATAGCGCGCGGGGGATTCATATTCGGTGGAGGTTATTTTGCCCGAAACGCCATTGAGGTTGCTGAGTAGTTTGCAGAGCCTATCGAGTTCGGCGGGGGAAGAGAGCGCGACCACGACGGTTGATTTGGTGGATGAGGTTTTTGGCAGGGTGTAGTTGTTATCGGCGTCGGTGGAGAGGGTGAATTTTTCCTTTTTCAATAGGGATAGGACATCGGTCATGTTGACGGATTTGGAGGTGTCGTCTATGCCCAAGAGGGCGGAATAGTCGAAGGAATAGGATTCGCTGCTGAGGCTTATCTCGTAGGTGAAGGAAAGGGGGTTGAGTTTGACGGTGTCGGAGACGGTGGTTTCGATGTAGCGTGGTTCTTGAGCTGCGGCGGTGAATGTCATCGCTAGGAAGATGATCATTAATTGGATACGTGTTTTCATGATTTCAGGTTTTAGATTATTGGACGATTAGGATGTGGTACAAAGATAAACATATTTTCATATACAGGCACAGCCTGTAAGCATATTTTCGACTAAGGTGGAACCTTAGCCGAACGTCATTGTTGTATTGTTTTATAAGCTAAGTCCAACTGGGTATCACTTTTGTACTAGGTCAACTAAATATTCTTTCCCATTATAATCAGTCTTCATTTTCAACTCTATATGAGTTAATCGTAGTATTTTCCACTCACTTGTTTTTCTATTTCCAAACGGACCTGTTCCAATAGCTCCATCTACTTTTATTTGAAGATATGAATTCTTTTCTATTAATTCCCACTCAAATTTCATAACAACCATTTTACCATCTCTTCTTACTCCAAAAATATCGCACAAATCAAAGTTTTCTGATTCACTATGATGAAAGTAGAAACTATTTACTAAACTATCATAAATTAATTCTAAAGAATCTGCACCATTTACGGTATATTTTTCTAATTTATAGTCCCCATATACTCTGTTTTTCGCTGACCTAAAACTAATTAAAGGTCCTTCTTCATATTTTTTACAACTACTTGCTATTGCAGCAATCACAATTAAGTAAAGTATTATCTTTTTCATACGCTCAAATTTGCGTCAAAGATAAACAAAAAAGGGCTTCACACACGATAAAGCCCTTTTTCTTTTAGATTAAATCAACGTCATGCCTGTTGGTCCTGTCCATGGACCGTTCAGGTTGGGGCGTTTGCTGCAAGCCCAACGTTGATAAAATTGCAAGTAGCTTCCCGAGTTGGTGCTGCCCAAATTCCAAACGAAGGAAGCTTTGGTGAAGCTGACGATGGTGGTGCCATCTTCAGGATTCAAGATAGGTTTACGTTTTATTTTGCCTGGAATATCATGTCCTTGTTCGTCTTGTTCGAGTTCAATCAAATCAATACGATAGGCAATTTGCACACTGTCAGCTCCTTCTGTGAGGCCTGCTCTGGTGGCATCATTGGTTGTGTAGAACTTCATAACCAATTCACAGTTGCCCAATGCGGTGTAGCGATTGAAGCATTTATCCTTCAAGGGTGTTGTTGGAATGGTGCGGGTGGGCTCCAAACCTGTTCTACGGTTGAAAACAGCACGGTCGTCATCTGTCCATTTGCTGGCAGGGATGTCGTTATAAATTCCTCTAAGGAAATCCTTTATGGATGTGGAAGCCGTAGTAAGGTTGGTGCATACAGGTCCTGCTTTTCTGCCAACAAAGTCGTCATATTTCTTTTTGGCATACAAATAGGTGCCCGCAGTGGTGTTGTCGCCATACATGTCTTCTAGGTCTTCTACTGTGCCGGAGCTAATGCCAAGGCGGATGGCGTGGAGCACTATCCATGCTACGACGCGTTGTAGGTAAGGGGGCAGGTCTTCGATTTTGGTCGGAAATACTTTTCTTTTCATTTTAGTAAGTTTTAAGGTTATTATAAATGTATTAAATTGGGGACGGAGGGTGAGGAAGCAGCTTTAAATAGCGCGAATCGCCATAAAACTTTCTGCATAGTTTGCATAAGTTGAACCCGATTTGGGTTGTTCTGTTGTGGAGCAGAGCCACGGTGTTGTGACGCAGAGCCACGTTGCTGTGACGCAGAGCCACGTTGCTGTGACGCAGAGCCACGTTGCTGTGACGCAGAGCCACGTTGCTGTGACGCAGAGCCACGTTGCTGTGACGCAGAGCCACGTTGCTGTGACGCAGA
>CAIOJS010000498.1 GCA_903858655.1 uncultured bacterium
CCTGTGCCCTCATTCTTTAACTGCGCTATCTGTTCCCTTTCATCGATGCTCAAATGTCTGTATTGTTTTCCCATATCTACTTAGAGTACCAGCCCCCTTCCTGCTTCTCCAAGTGTTGCACTTCATTATTGAACCCGCGAAGTAATTGAATCTCAAAAGCCAACTACCGGACAATTTAAAACTCGTGCTTTTCAGCATGGCAGAAGCCGTTGAACGACAAATTCAGCCTAATGAATGCGTTTTTGAATTGTCAGGAGACCAAACGAAATATCAACTAAGAGTTCCAGGTGGCAATTCCAGCATCATAGCCTGGGCAACCAACGACCCGAATTGGGGCACATTTGAACCAAATTATTTAAAGGCTCCTAGACTTATCATTAACATTAGGCAAGACATCCTCAAAAAGGAATTGACGAAGCAACCACTCAAAAGAATACTAAAAAATAAGGGTGTGTTTGCCTATCCAGTTACAGTTCCGGCAATAAACTACCATCCTCAAACTCCCAATGATTGCGAGTTATCCTTCATCCTAATGCCTGTCGGATTTGGGTTTGGGAATTGCAGAGGTGAACGACCTATGAGTGGATATAGCCTAGTAACTGAAGTATTAACTGTAGCTGTTAAGGTTTGCTTAAATCTTAAATAAATGAGACCTTTTTGTTTGGAACTTCCTCTATTCAAGATGGCGTCGATCCCCATGGGACGGTATGGCTTAACTTAACCCCTGCTGTGACGGTTTGAAATAATAAAAAGACCCATCAATTACTAATAAACCGGCCGCAAACACCGATAATTTGTTATTAAATATAAATAATTAGCAAAGGATATCAACAGATCACGCTTTTTCCATTGACTGTCATTTGACTCTAGAACATAATTACGCAAATTATTCTTGCTATTTCTAATTGCCGAATAGAGGCAATCGAGTTAATTAATGAGTAAATACGAAATTAGTGATTATTTTGAATTCTTAGACGCTGCTCAGATGCAAGTATTACCACCTCGAATGAGCAAGATGTTTAGTCTACGATATGGTTTTACCGACGGAAGAATTCACAAATTATCAGAAATAGCTAATGAATTTGAATTATCAAGAGAACGCATCAGGCAATTATTAGTTAAATCGCATAGGAATATTTCCAGTGCAGTCACTCGAATTCAGAAAAACCCAGAAAATCCAACCCATCCATGTTTTGAATTGGTTCGCTATCTACATTTATTAGTTAAACCTTTCGAACCCAATTCGCCTGAGCGTTTTACTTGTTTTGTCGATGATTTATTGCCCTCTCTGCCTTGTTATAGTAAAAACCTTGAATTTCTTGCACGATTAACATTCTCTGATCTCTCCGCAAGACAAGAAGCCATAAACCAAGCAACAACATTCTTCAAACAAAAGGGGGGAGAACAAGATTTCCCTTCAAAAACCCCCACTAAACAAGATAGAATGCATAAATTGTTATCTTCTGCAATATGGATTGGAACCAAAAAGATTATCGGCGATAGAGATTTGTCAATATTGACTAAAAAGAGGTTCGTGTCCTCGACTGGCGATGGAAAGAATGGTCAGTTTTATAGCTCCAAAACAAATAGCGTTGTCGAGTATGAATCCGGTCTTGAGTTGAGGTTTTTACAACAACTAGATTCGACAGCGAGTGTTGTTTATTATTTGGAACAACCTTTCGTAATTCCATATTTCTACGATGGAAAAAATCACGATTACTACCCCGATATTTTCCTCATATTGAATGACGGAAGTGGGGTAGTAGTGGAAATAAAACCGTTAAAACAAATGTGTTTGGAGCAAAACCTTGTAAAGTGGCGAGCAATGAGAGGTTTTTGCGAACAAAATGGATTTGGGTTTCTCATTACCGACGGAGTCCATTCTGTTAGGGAAATATTGTCTTACAACTCGACCCAAATTCAATTCGTTAATCGAATAATGAATAGTTTATCAAAAGGGCCAGTATATTGGAGACAATATCAAGAAATAATAAGCGATTATGAGATCAGCACTATGGAATTTGTATCCATGGTACTAAAAAATCGAGTTAGGTGGCAATTAAGCCCATTTCAACTTAGATTGAATGAAAGCTTTGATTATATCTCAATTTTTTATTAACCCACATTCAATGTCGAAGTGCAACAGATGAAGCAGCGGCTTCAATTGGCGTTCTGAATCCCAGGCACTTTCTTGGTCGATTATTCAAACGGCTCTCCACA
>CAIOJS010000499.1 GCA_903858655.1 uncultured bacterium
ATTTTCCCGTCTTTTATCATTAAATTCACTATATCATAGGTAGTCTGCTAGTCTAGAGCCAATTTAAATATTGTTATTCTTCATAATTATTGTTATAATAATTTCATGAATAACAAATTAAAACAGGCTTTCACTTTAATCGAGCTATTAGTCGTAATAGCGATTATTGGTATTCTGTCTGGTTTGATTATTACCACCATGAGCGGCGCCACCGAGAGCGCTAGGATTGCTAAACTAAAAGTGTATAGTAATTCTATTCGAGACACTCTAGGTGCAAATTTAGTTTCTGAATGGAAGTTTGATGAAGGATCTTTAATAGCAGCTAATGATACATGGGGAACGAGTGTGGGTACATTGAAAGAAAATGGTGGAGCCACTTGTTCTTTTACGTCAACACTTCATTGCCCTCAATGGCAAGCGAGCACAAATTGTGTCTCTGGACAATGTTTATCTTTTGATGGCGTGGATGATTATGTGGATGTATTGGATTCAACTAGTTTAAATCCTACTAATGAAATAACCATAAGTGCTTGGATAAGAAGAACCGGAAAACTGAATGATACCAATATAATAGTTTCAAAGGATGATGTTGGAATCAAAAGGCAATATGCTCTTTACTTTTCTTCTGGTAATTGCTTGCATTTTATTGTTTTTAAAAGTGGTGTATCTTACACAGCAATACAGTCTGTATCAACTTATACCTCGCTTAATACTTGGTATTACGTCGTTGGAACTTACAAATATATTGCCGATGGAACATCTGTGTTGGATTTGTATGTGGACGGCAATAAGAACGCAGCTCAAATTACCAATGCGGTTGGGCCAATAGCAATTACTGACCAACATTTAATGATTGGCGACGATGGATATGTTCCATTAAATAGAACATTTCAAGGTTCAATCGACGATGTTCGTATATATAATGCTGCAATTTCAACCACTCAAATCCAAGAAAACTATTTAGCCGGATTGAATAAATTATTAGCCAACAATGGAATAACAAAAACAGAATATAATCAAAGAATGGTCGAGCTTAACAATTCAGTTGCCGAGAAGTAAGATGCATTAGTAAACATGGGTAAATACAGAATGTTTAGGAGCCAGGCTCCTAAACATGAGCAATAAAGAATGTTTATGGGGAAGAGCCCCAAACATGGTCAAATACATGTTTAGGTATTCGATACCTAAACATGTATCAAACATTCATAATTCATGATTTTAATGTTTGGGGCTTTAAGGCCTAAACATTATTCTAAATGAATTCGTTCTTCAAAAGCTTCTAAACGAGTTTTAAGATTAGGGAACTTAGATAAATCAGGACTTTGTTTTAAAATAGCCTCAGCTATTTTTTTTGTTTTTTCAATTAGGCTTGGTTCTTTTAATGATTCAAAAGCAAAATCAGGCAAGCCCCATTGCCGTACTCCTACAAAATCTCCGGGGCCACGTATTTTTAAATCCATTTCAGATAACTCAAAACCACTATCATATTTTATCATAGCTCGCAATCGTTCTTTAGTGGCGCCGGCTCCTGAGGTGGTTAAAAGAAAGCAATAGGATTGGTGTTCGCCTCTCCCAACTCGTCCACGAAATTGATGTAATTGAGCCAAGCCAAATCGATCAGCTCCTTCGATCATCATAACTGTAGCATTTGGTACATCAATGCCAACTTCAATTACGGAAGTAGAAACCAAAATGTCAAACTTTTTGGCTTTGAAGTTTTTCATAATCAATTCCTTTTCCTTGGGAGTCATTTTGCCATGCAACATTTCTATTTTTAGTTTTGGGAAAACCTCTTTAGATAGTTTTTCGTATTCGTCTTTAACTGCTTTAATATCCATTTGGTTTTCAGTGTCTTCTTCTGATGATTCAATGCGTGGGCAAATTACAAAAACCTGCCTGCCGCTGGCAATTTCTTTTTCAATAAAACTATATGC
>CAIOJS010000500.1 GCA_903858655.1 uncultured bacterium
AAACAAATCCGTCCCTTCGCGACGCGACAATTTACATTTGGGACCTAAATATCTAGCCATAGCATACTCCTAAGCTTAAACACGACGTTTTTTGGATGGCTTACAACCATTATGGGGAATACCAGTAACGTCCGTAATTTCTATTATTTTAAAATCATTGGCAATTAATTCTCGTATGGTTGATTCTCTACCAGGACCAGGGCCATGAACAAACACCGCTACAGATTTCATACCATATTCTTTGGCGACAACAGCAGCGCGCTCAGTTGCAATTTGCGCAGCGTATGGTGTGCTTTTTCTTGAACCACGAAAACCAGATCCGCCCGAAGTTGCCCAACACAATGCATTACCTTGTCTGTCTGTGAATGTGACAATGGTATTATTGAATGAAGCATGAACATGAACGATACCATCAGTTACAATGCGTTTTATCTTTTTTCGTGTTTTTTGCTGTTTTGACTTACTTATTGCCATCTTATTTTCCTACATGAATATCAAACATTGGTACTCTTACGCCGACCTTTTCTTGTTCTGGCATTCGTTTTGGTTCTTTGCCCGCGCACAGGTAAGCCCCTTCTGTGTCTCAAACCTCTGTAACAACCTAAATCCATAAGACGTTTTATATTCATAGAAACAGTACGTCTTAAATCACCTTCTACGGTAAATTTTGCAATCTCTACACGTAATTGCTCCAATTGTGCATCGGACAAACTTGACACCTTATTTGATGGATCGATTTGAACCAGTTCACATAATTTTCTTGACGTAGAAAGTCCAATTCCATAAATTGATGTAAGTGCGATCACCACATGTTTGTGATCAGAAATATTCACGCCGGCAATACGAGCCATAAATTACTCCGAAAGTTAAAAGCCCTATTTCAAAAGGCTAAGAATGTTACTATTTCTTTTGACATAAATCAAGAGATACTTCAATAATACAATTTATCCTTGACGTTGCTTATGTCTAGCGTCTTTGCAAATTACACGAACCGCACCATTACGCTTGATGACTTTACAATTTCTACATATTCTTTTTACAGATGCTCTAACCTTCATCTTTTACTCCAATAATCACATTAAACCGGGCACTTTAGTTACCCTAAAATTAGCCTTTTTCATCAACGCTTCATATTGCTGACTCATATGATGTGCCTGTATTTGGGCAACAAAATCCATAATGACCACAACAATAATCAACAACGATGTCCCACCAAAATAAAACGGAACGTGCCACGTAAACATTAAAATCTGCGGTAAAACACAAACCAAAACCAAATATAACGAACCAACCAACGTTAAACGAGTCATGACTTTGTCTATAAATCTAGTGGTTTGCTCGCCGGGTCTTATTCCAGGAATAAAAGCACCGGATTTTTTTAGATTATCCGAGGTCTCTTTTGGATTAAAAACCAGCGCTGTGTAAAAGAAAGCAAAAAACACAATAGCAATAGAATAAATAATGAGATACAACGGCTGTCCAGTCGACAACATCATGGCCACATCAGCAATCCAAGTGAAATGTTTGGAGTGTCCGAAAAACTGTGCCATGGTTGCAGGCAACAAAATAATACTTGATGCAAAAATAGGGGGGATAACACCTGCCATATTAATTTTAAGGGGCAAATGACTGGTTTGAGCAGCATAAACTTTTCGCCCCTGTGTTCTTTGAGCGTAATTCACCTTAATTCTTCTTTGTGCCCGCTCCATAAAGACAACAAATCCTGTCACCATCGCAACAATCAAAGCAATCATGATGAGCGACAAGGGCTGCAACTGACCTTCGCGCACCTGCTGGAAAAGCGAAGCCAATGATACGGGCATGCTTGCTGCAATTCCTGAAAAAATAATCAAAGAAATACCATTACCAATTCCCTTTTCAGTCATTTGTTCGCCAAGCCACATCAAAAACATCGTTCCAGTGACCAAAGTAACAACTGCTGTGAAATAAAAAATCAAACCCGATTGAAGTGCAATATGCTGACCAGAAAGCCATCGAGCCATGCCCATTGATTGAAAAATAGCAAGCAACAAAGTCAAGTATCTAGTGTACTGATTCAGCTTTCTTCGACCCGACTCACCTTCTTTTCTGAGCTCTTCCAAAGAAGGAACAACCATAGAAAATAATTGAATCATGATTGAAGCGGATATATAGGGCATAATTCCGATTGCAAAAACGGTAACTCTTGAAAGGGCACCGCCAGAAAACATATTAAACAATCCAAAAATTGTATTTTGTTGATCATTAAAGAAATGTGCTAGTTTTTGTGGATCTAGTCCAGGAACAGGTATGTGAGCTCCTAGCCTAAACACCAAAATACCAAGCAATACAAAAAAACAATCTGGACTTTAATTCCTTCATTCCACCTGAAATTGAGGAAGGTGTCTGTTTTTGGCTTTTAGTGTTCAAGCTAGTATCGCTCCACCTTTTGCCTCAATTGCAGTTTTAGCACCGGCTGTGACTTTTAATCCTTGAATCTTCAAAGGACGAAGAACTTCACCCGACAAAATAACTTTAACAGACTTAATGGCATGCTGAATAACGCCCGCTTTTTTAAGAGCAATCAAATCAACAACATCATCTTGAATTAAAGAGATCTC
>CAIOJS010000501.1 GCA_903858655.1 uncultured bacterium
AAATCTTCCATCAATGGACGAAACATGTCTTGCTGACTTTTTATGGGTGATTTTCCTATCATTATTTGCAGGTTTTTATGCGACAAAGGTACAAAATTCTGCATTAATAAAAAGCAAAAAAGTGTTGCAAAATATTAACCATCTTGTGTTTATATCTTTATTAAGGAACGACTATATAGGGGTAGGACTCTCCTAGTATGTATTACGCACTTGCGTATATGGGGGTAGGACTCTCCTAGTATATATTACGCACTTGCGTATATGGGGGTAGGACTCTCCTAATATATATTACGCACTTGCGTATATAGGGGTAGGACTCTCCTAGTATATATTACGCACTTGCGTATATAAGGGTAGAACTCTCCTAATAGGTATTACGCACTTGCGAATATAGGCAAATCCATTAGGAATATCATAATATGCACTTGGGTGAATAGTCGTTGAGATGGAGAATAAAATAAGGGCTTACCATGAATTATGGTAAGCCCTTATTGTTTGAGGCTTGGCTTGTTTATGCTCTTTGTGCTCTTATCTTGCGACGGTATTGGCGGTTAGAGGAGCGACGTTTGATTCGGACTTTCATGCGATAGGCGATGAGGTACATGGCAGGAACGAAGAGTAGGGTGAGGAATGTGGCGAAGGAGAGCCCGAAGATGATGGTCCAAGAAAGGCTGCCCCAGAACATGACGTTGTCGCCACCGAAGTGGATGTGTGGGTTGAGTTCGGTGAAGAGGGTGATGAAGTTGATGTTCATACCGACGGCTAAGGGAACTAAGCCGAGGATGGTTGCTGTTGCGGTTAGAACGACGGGCGTAGTTCTAGTTTTGCCGGCTTGGACGATAGCTTCGCGGGTTTTCATGCCTGTTGCTTTGAGTACGTCGGTGAATTCTACTAATAGTATTCCGTTTCGGACTACGATGCCTCCTAGAGCGACTACGCCTAAGCCTGTCATTATGATGGATATATCCATGTGGAAAAATACTATGCCGAGTAGTACGCCAATTATGGAGAATATGACTTCGCTCAGGATGATGATGGATTTTGATAGGGAGTTGAATTGTGTGATGAGGATGAAGAATATGAGTCCGAGGGCGATGATCATGGCTGTGGATAGGAAGTTCATGGAGTCTTTTTGTTCGACGTCTTCACCTGTAAGGATAATATCAACACCACTTGGTTTGTGGAATATGGCAGCTTCTTTGCGGATGCGGGATACGATTTCATTGGTGTTGTAGTAGGGCAATACTTCTGAGGAAACGGTGATGACGCGTTTGAAATTTTTGCGGTTGATGCCTCCATAGGTGTTGGTGTATTTCATTTTTGCCACTGAGGAAAGTGGTATTTGACGTACTTGTCCGTTAGCCATGTCGCGATAGGTTATTTTCATGTCCATTATTTGGTTGATGTTTTTGCGTTGAAGGTCGGCATAGCGGAGCATGATTGGAAATTCGTCTTCGTTTTCTTTGAATTTGGAGACTTCTTTTCCAAAGATAGCGTTGCGGAGTTCCATCCCGATTTGTCCTGTGGTGAGTCCTTCATGGTTGGCACGGATGCGGTCAACATCAACAAGTATCTCAGGTTTGCTTTCTACGAAATCGGATTTGAGTTCGTCAATGCCTTGGATTTGTAAGGAGTCGAGATATTTTTTGAAGCTATTGGCTGTGAGCATGAGGGGAACGATGTCTTCGCCACTGATTTCGATGTTAATTGGTTTGCCCGTTGGGGGTCCCATTTTGTTTTTCATTACTGAGATTTGTGCGCCCGGTATGTTTTTGACGGCATCGCGTACCTTCTTCATGTAGGGGTTTGTTTTTTCGCCTTTTCGGAATTTGTATTCTACGAAATTGATGGCAATTTTCCCTTTATGACTCATGGCTGAACGGTCGAAGAATGTTCCTTCGCCTGCGCCTGCTGCCACATTTGTTATGACGGATTCGACAATGGGGTTGTTTTTGCCAATGGCTGCAAGGACTTTTGATTCAACAACCTTAGTGGTAGAATCGGTGATGTGTTGGTCGGTTCCGACAGGCATTGCGACGAAAACATTGATCGTGTTGGGGTCGTTGTCGGGAAAAAAGATGACCGAAGGTTTGCTGATGCTCACGATGACGATAGTGAGGAAGAACAAGCCAACGATGCCACCAAGAAATGCCCAAGGTCTGTTTCTGTATAAGACTACTCGCAGAGAACGTTCGTAAATGCGCATGATACGGGGCCAGAACTTTTCTTGGAAGAGGCTGATTAAATGGCGTAAGACAAAGTCGTAGAACAATATCATCAAATAGCAAAATACCATAAAATTGCCAATGCCTACCCATCCAACCAAATAAGAAACGAGTGCCATTCCACCAAAGATAATTAACCATTTGATGAGTTTGCGGGTTTCAACTTTGGTGCCCTTTTCTTCTACATCGTATTCATGTTTCATAAAAGAGACTGCGAAAACGGGGTTGATTACGTAAGCCACAAATAAAGAAGCAAAGAGGGTAAGGATTAAGGTTACAGGTAGATAATACATGAGTTTGCCCACGATGCCGGGCCAAAAGGCTAAGGGGAAGAATGGCGCCAAGGTGGTGAGGGTTCCCGAAAGGATGGGCGCAAATACTTCACCGGCAGCCGACTTGGCTGCTTTGACAATGTCGGGTTCGCCTCGATGGATGCGGTGGGTGTTTTCGATGACCACAATGGCATCGTCAACGACAATTCCAAGCGCAAAGATAAATCCGAACATGACAATCATATTCATGGAGAATCCCAAACCCGGCATGACCATATAAGCAATAAACATGGATAAAGGAACGGATAAGCCTACGAAGAAGGCATTCGTAAATCCCATGAAAAACATCAAAACGAGAATCACAAGAATGAATCCAATGATGATAGTGTTGTTAAGTTCTTCCAACGTATTTTTGGTGAAGCGCGACATGTCGCCCGTCACGGTAACTTTTAAATCGCTAGGATACGTATTTTCCTTTAAATCCTTGGTGATTTCTTTAATTTGATCAGCAGCTTCAATTAGATTTTGTCCACTGCGTTTTATTACATTTAAGGTGATAACGTTTTCGCCATTCAAACGTGAAAAGCTTTCTTGTTCTTTGAAACCATCAACAAGCTGCGCTACGTCTTTGAGATAAACCATAGCCCCTGTGGTTGATTTTAGGACAATGTTGTCTAAGTCGCGGGCACTTTTGAATTCGCCGCTGACGCGTATAGTACGTTTCATGCCGAAGGAAGAAATATCACCTGCAGAAACGGTTCTGTTTTCGGAGGCAACTGCACGTTCCACATCAGACATGGCAACCCCTGCAGCTTGCATTTTATACATATCCACATTAATCTGAATTTCGCGTTCGAGGGCACCTGCAATATCCACACGCGTGATCTCTTTAAGGGATTCAATACGGTCCTGCGCCACCTCAGCATATTTACGAAGTTTCTCTAAATCATAATTGCCTGAAATTTGGAGATACATGATGGGAATTTCGGAGAAATCTATTTCCATTACATCGGGATCTTTGGGCAAATCGTTTGGCAATTGGGCTTTTGCTTTGTCAATAGCATCCTTCACCTTTTGTTTGGCATCGCCTACCGCCACATTGGTGTTGAATTCAACAACGATACTACAAAAATCTTGTACAGAATTGCTGGATACTGTCTTTACACCAGATATTGATTTTAGTTGTTTTTCAATAGGACGTGTAATGAGGTTTTCGATGTCCACAGGGGATGTCCCAGGATATACTGTGGTGACCAACACTGTGGGAACAATGATTTCGGGGAATTGCTCTTTTGGGATAGACATATAGCTCTTGATTCCGAGTATCGTTATGAGCACAACCAAAACATAAACACTCGTTTTGTTGTCTATAGCCCAGCTTGTCGCAAAAAATTCTTTGAATTTATCTTTAGCTTTTTTCATCATTTCATGTTTTAAAAGAGACAAATCAGTAGTTAATCAAATCATTTTGATTCAAATCCTGATAGCCAGTGGTGATTATTTTATCACCGGCTTTCAATCCGGTAAGCACTTCTTGAAGACCATTATAATTCATCCCTAAAGTGATGTTTTGTTTTTTTGCCACCTTTTTCCCCTTCTCATCAACAGCGATATAAACGAAAGATTCGTTCATAGATTTCTGCACGATATTAGCGGGAACTGAAAAGGCATTTGCTGATTTGTAGTCGTTTATTTTGAGCACGGCTATCATGTTGGCACGAACCTCTTGTTTCATGGGTTTCAGTTGGGCTTCAATAGAAAATGTACGATTCAAAGCACTGATAAATTTACTTGTGAAGTTTAAACGCGTGGCAATTTCTTCATTGAAGTCGGGAAAATATACCAATACGCTATCATTGGATTTGATTTTTGGGGAGTATGCTTCTGCCACATCAGCCATCACTTTGATTTTAGAGAAGTTTACAACGCGGAATGTTGGTACGCCGGGAGCAACAGATTGTCCCACCTTGAGGGATATTTCTTCGACAGTTCCGTTTATGGGTGAAGTTATGCGCGACATGGCAATTTGGTCTTTCAAGGTTTTGATTTTGTTTTCAAGACTTTCTTTATTGTTCTTTGCTGTTAGAAACTGAACTTCGGAGCCAATTTTTTGATCCCAAAGGTTTTTTTGACGATTGTAGATGTCGGTTATAAATACCGATTGATTTTCTAAATCGGTAAGAGAAGCATACAACACCTGAGCATCCAAAATGGCTAACAAATCACCCTTGGATACCTTTTGACCTACTTCAACATTGACGCTAAGCACAACACCTGCTGAACGGGCACTAACGGCAACATTTTCGTCGCCATCCACTTTGCCTTGTACTTCAATATAATGTTTGAAAACGCCTGGTTGCACATCGCTGACAGCCACGTTTTTGATTTTTTTATTTCCTCCCGTCTCGGTAGCAAGTTCTTTTTCGAGGGTACTAATTTTCTCAGTCAATTTGTCGCGCTCTTTAACCAATTTGTCGAGTTCAGCTTTCTTATCTAATTTGCCTGTGCATGCTGTGAAAGCAGTTAATATGCTTAGTATTACTAGTATTTTTTTCATTTTAATTTCTGTTTATTAAGTTTTTTTACTGGATTATAATGTGTTTAATGCTTTGCTTAAATTTGTATAGTTATTTAATAGTTGCATCATGGTATTGATATAGTTCCCTTCCTGCGTCAGCATTTGGAGGTATGCTTGATTCAGATCCATAGAGGAAGATATACCTTCACGATACTTCACTAAGGTTTTTCGATAAATTCTGCCTGAGAGCTCCAAGTTCTTTTTATCGGTATAGAATTGGTCGGTGTACATTTTCAAAGCGAGTTTCGAATTCTGAACATCTATTTGCAAACCTTCTTCAACTTGTTTAGTAGTGATCTTTTGTTTCTCAAGCATAAATTTGTCTGACTGTATTTTATAATGTCGAATACCTGAGCTCCAAATAGGCACAGAAAGATTCACACCCACTAGTGTCGTGTTATACCATTTGCCAGAGTTAAAAAAATTAAATTTATCTCTTAGT
>CAIOJS010000502.1 GCA_903858655.1 uncultured bacterium
AACATTCACTTAAATATAAAAATGTTATTTTATTATTGAATATGTTATGCGAAAGGTACAATGCGGTTCATCGTCTCGACGCTCAACTTCCCGCACATTGTATCGGCGGTTATGCATCATGTTTTTTTAAGGGTATAAATATATATATATGTGATGTATGCCAACAAAAAAATATCCCATGGTGTCATGGAGAAGATATTTGTAATCGGTGCGGGAAATATATTTGTCGTAAATGTATAAAATGGAATGAAGGATTTGAAGTTGGTGACTTCGCCGGACATTATGACGGTTGTAGATTTTGCGGAACTAAATGCAATATTATCAAATACGCTCCGTATCCTTGGCACTATGAATGATGACTTAAATTGTTAAATATAAAGAAATATATATATGTTACAATTATATATATGAGTTACCTTGATTTATTAGATGCATATTTACTTGATGACATAATGAGAATGGCTCGCATTTTACATATTAAAGATTGTTCTGAAAATCACGGAAATTTTTTTGGTGGCACGGGTGAAATACGTTTATATTGTAATGCAAAACACATTTACAATCAGGACTCCACATATAATAAGGTTCATTATGATGACGAATCGTGTATATGTTCCTCTGGTATTCTTCAAGTGATTGACCGCGAATCGCAAAAAAGAGCCCTATTTATTGAAGATTACATAACAGCAATGAGCATGTATCCAAAGAATTTAATTTATTTTATTTATCATCAAATTAGAGATGGAATGATACATAAAGGTAGTATATCTTCATATGCGAGCATGTATATGAATATTTTATGTTATCAAAAAATTTACTTTATTGGAAATATAATTTTTTGAATTTTTTTTATATTTCTACTACAACAAAAATCCAAAAAAATATTTATATGTTACATGTCAATCATGTCCTCCAAGTGATTTCTTCTTATAATATATTTCATTTCACTTAAAGTAATATGTCCACCTTCAACTAATTGATTAGCATAATGTGCTACTTTTTCTAAGTGTTTTGGGTTTTGGTTTGTTTTGTATTGTCTTGAATTATAAAACAATCGCTGTCGCATCTTCACCGGTGTTTCATCATTACTATTTAAAATCGCTTCAATTTCTGGCGCAGTATTACCAATATTTTTCTGTCCTTGAGCACTTGCAAGTTTAATGAACTTTTCCAAGTCATCCGGTGTCACAGTCCTGTATTTCCATTTTGGGAATCCTAATTCAAGCGCTTGTTTGTATAGTGCTTGTTTCTCGACTATCCTCGGTGTTATTACTTTTTTCTTCTGTTTCACATCAGGTGATACTGCACCACCAACAATATTACCAGCCAAATCAGGTGGGTAAATAATGTTCTGCCAGCCCAATCTAATTTGTGGTGGTGGATTACTCATTACAACAATAAATTCGAAAGTTTTTTTATAGACTTGTTGATACAGTTTTTTAATGTCGTTTCTTATTTGTTGTTCATTGTCACCAGTAAAGAATAATCCCGTGATATCATCCATAAATGCTCTGACAGAAAAGATATTACCAAGACCAAAAACAATTCGCATAGAGCAATTTTCTCGGACTTTTGGAGGAATATTATAATAACTTTGTGTTATTGCGATGCCTGAACAATTAGATGAACGTAACATAGCAAATATTTTAATCATAATTTTATTGTATTCATCCTCACCTTTCGATGTATAATTGATGTTGAAGTCGTCTAAAATGCATATCATATGTTCATCTTGTTTTTTGATGTCTAAAATATCAGCGAGTGTTTCATTTGTTTCATCAGGTGTATGAACATACTTATAATTAATTTTTTCAAAATCACAGTATTTCTTTACTGCAATATGTGCATCGTCGTTTACCTTTGCACTTGCCATAACAATATATTTGACTTTATTTGAAAAGCACGGCAGAACTGCCTGAAGACACGTTGATTTACCTGTTCCAGTAGCACCAACAATCATAATAAAATTACTTCCGGATTTTAAGAACTTAGATTTGTGTTCACATAGTTCACTTTTCGGGCGTTTAATTCTGTAGCCCATTGGGGTGCTTTCATCCTTTTCGTAAATATCCTCCTTTTTCAATGACTTTTTTTCAGGTTCAACCATATATAATAAGACATGAAAATAATTGACGATAAATCATTTATTATTTTCTAAATTAATATATATACAATGTCAGGACGACCACAAATATACGGTGAAGAGGAAACAACCTTACGCACAATTGACCCAAATTATGAAAATTACCAAGATGAGGAAGCAGATGAAGAAAATGAAATGCGTATGAAAATGGCGAGGAAACAAAACATGATACAGGGCATGGATGAACAAATGTACGGTTTGACTGAAGGTAAAGGAATGTTACGTCCACCAAATGCAATTGGACGTGGGTATATATCACCTCAAGCAACAGGCGGCTGGATATTTCCCTTACTGATGGGATTAACATCCTTACTTGGAAAGGGCATGAAGAGAGGAGGAAAAGCAATGCCCTATCGCCCTATTATGTTACATCATCCACCAAATCTAACCTCGGCAAGTAGTTTTTATCGTGATATCGCACATCAGGCGACCGGTCAAGGAATTTCACATAAAACATTCGAGGCTTTATTTGGCGATAAAAAAGCCTACAGAGATATGATAACAGGAAAAACTGGCTCGGGCATTCGTGATAAATTATTGATGGGTCATTTACTGGCGCCACTTGTTCACAATCATTTAAAGAAAGCATTAAAAGGAACAGGCATGGCACCGGAAAAAATCATGTCAGCAATTGAGGATAAGTTATCTGATGTTTTCGACCAAGCAGTGACGCCCGACGTTATGGCACGTGGTGGTTCAGTCCTCGGCAGTCTGTGGAATGGAGTTAAAGGAATATTCGGAAAAATCCTACCATTTGTTAAAAGTATTTTCAGTAATCCGAAAGTCAGAGAGATAGGGCAGAACGTTATCGGAAAAATTGGAGATGTTGCATCTAAACAAGCACCAGAAATAGCAGAGATGGCAGCAAACCGAATCGCATCTTATGCAAAGAGAAAACTGAAAGGCGATGAACCACCAGCAGACATGGATGATGAAGACATACACACACCATCAGCGACAAGGAAATTTGAACAGCCATCGGCAGCAAAGGATAGCAGTTACAGAAAGAAAATTATTGCTGAACGAGCACTTGTGCCAAGGGATGATGATACACAAAAAGAACGGAAAATTATAGGTTGGAATTGGGGACAGCCTGTGTATGGTGATGGTATTTTTGATAGTATCTCGAACTGGGCAAATAAAAACATACCGGTAGTCCGGAAATCAAATGAACGATTCGCAAATAAGATGAGACAACAAAGAACTGACCAAGATAATAAACGCCGAGAGGCTGACTATCAGGTATTTAGAGAACGCATGAATCGCGAAACAACAAATACGGCTGGTGTTGGATTGCAAAAAAAAAGACCAACACGGGGCGGGGCATGGTCAGTGAAATTAGTCAGGGAATAGGTAAATCTTATTCTGAATATCCTTATCAACAAGTAACAGATAAAGAAATTAATAAATTACATTTCAAATGGTTCATGCGAAATGGATTACCACAAACCTTGAATGATGGCGTGTATCTGTATAATACTGATAGTAAAGGAAACGGGGGGAAACATTGGCAATGCTTTTGTTTGAAATATCCCAATATTTATTTTGTTGACCCATTTGGCAGTGAATTAAATGGTCTACCGAGTGAAGAATTACGAGAGTTTGGGAAGAGAAATGGATATAAAATGATTTATGCTAACGAATATGACATTCAGGCGCTTTTATCGTGGCTATGTGGTTACTACAGTTTGTATTTTGCAACAAAAATGAGAAAATACTTTAATCAATTAAATCCCAAAACATTTGACACAATAATTCATAAAGGTTATACACGTTATCCATCAGATACTAATGTCAAAATTATCACTGAATGGTCAAAGAAAGTTGGTATTTTGTAATTCATTTGAATAGTTATTAAATAATTATTCAAACTTGTTTCAGTAATTACATATGTGAGATGCTGCCATCTGATGCAATCTGAACACCTGTGAATTTGCGCATGATAAGAACAACAGGGACAGAAGCCGTAAGAATACTAACAGAATTACTGTCAATACGAATATCTTTAGGGTCATTATTGCGATGAGGATACATCGGGTTATAAATTGGAATATGGTATAAATGGTAATATTGATATTTATGAAACGATATAGCAGGTGCTACCACCGATGCTCTATCTGCGCCAATCGACTTACGATACATAGCATATGCTTGAGCATTCAAGTTTGTTGATACACCACCAAGAATCAAAGGTGAACGAAGTGGCATATCACCTCCATACTGTAGTGATAATGATGTTAGATAAGCACAATGATATTGAATTGGATTTACAGCAGCAGCAAGATTGCCTATTGCAGGGAAACCCACAATAACCTGTTGTACGTCTTTTTGTCCAGTTCCTACAAGTTGCTGTCCAAGTGAATAAGTCATTGGAATGACACTGTTTTCCATAAATCCGATATTCTCACAAACACCTTCCAGTTTATTTTCTGATGTTTCTAATAGTTGTCCGGCTTGCATTCTCGTTGTGTCAAGCATCAACTTACATTCATCGATAAACACATGTGCCGGTCCTGAATTTGCTGGTGTTCCACAATTGAACGGGATTGCATCAGGTAGTTTGAAAGTAAATTCAAGACGGAAGCGATTCAGATTATTCCATATTGCCGGAACTTCACACGATTCAAATACGTCGGCAAGTGGTATCATTTTTACATACGGTGTGAATGAAGTTGTCCCCGCACCAGATGCATCAGCAGCGGCACCAGAAGCACCCATCCAAGCAATAGCACGTGCGGCACTTTCGGTACTGAGTGTTGCAACATCAAATGCAGACTCAATACATGGAGTAAGAAAAGTCATATCATTTCCTTCAAGTGCGTCCCACTTATATTTATTAAGAAATTTAGCAGTTGTAATGTGATGGTATTGTCCAGCACTGATGTATTGTTCAATTGGCTGTTGGCTCTGATTTCCTTTCAATGCAATAGTGTTGAATATCCATAGTGGATTCCATGGCATTGACGCTCCGGCAGCAGCGCCAGCACTTGCGATAATGTTTCCCCAGTATGCTGTTCCCTGTGCTTGGTCTAAACGGCGGGCTTGTGCACAGTGATATTTAAGATACAAAAATGAACCCTGCATGTTGGCTTTGAAATCTGCACCCAAATAAACATCAATATAATGAAGTGTGTTATCACTATTGTAGCAAGTTTCACTAACATTAATGACAGCAAGCGCTCCGGCAATTGTTTTAACATAAGTTCCCTTTGCAGTAGCAGGAGAAATTAACTGTAATTCGTACGCCTTGTTATCCTTATCAACCTTTATAGGTTTCTTGAGGATATCATAGCGCGGGTCACTTACTAACTCAGTGAATGCGGATGTATTGAATGACATAGTATATATAATACGATGAGAGATTTTTTTTCTCGCAGTACTATATAATCAAAATGGAGTACGACATGAATTATAATATGTACGGAATTTCTCAAAGCCCGTTCGGAAATATTAATCCTCTATATGTTCACGACGTTTTAGAAAATCTCATCACTGAAGAGCGCACTAAAAAAGTTGTAGACGAATACGTTAAATCATCGTCAGCAATCACAAGAGCAACCAAAGCATTGGAATCTGAACTACATGCTCCAATGATGGAGAAAATGCCACAAACAATTGGAGGTGGTGCATTATTTAGGGTGAAATCAAAGAGAGCAACTTATAAAGGAAAATATGCATAAATGTTTTATCATATAATTTGTTTTAATAATTATATGATTTACTTAAAAATATTTTGAGGCGAAATTTTTTAGTTTAGTAATGTCTTGTAAATTGTATGCTTTTGTTTTTGTTAGTTTACCCGGTCTATCCATATATTTAGCGTTGGGGTCACGGTATGTGTCATGTATTGATTTACTGGCTTCATCTTGAAAATCACTTGACTTGATACCACGTTGCATGAGTTCAACAAGCGAATATAATTTTTTCCTATCAGATGTTTTCTTTAAGTCAAGATTTTTAAATAATTCAAATCCCTGTGTTACCATTGAAGGCATGTTATTTTCTTTATGAATGGAAACCATAGCATATTTACTTCCAATGTAGGACGCTTTCTTTTGTCCGGTTGACAAATCACTTTCAATCAATTGTATAAGTTGTTGTAATGCTTCTGTTTCATCATCTGACGTTGCAACAACATTTCCTTTATCGTCAAATATCTGAACTGTTCCTAAATCATCTTCATACAATGCTTTTTTCAAAGTACTCATGATTTTAGAATACTCTTCAGGTGTAACAAGTTCTTTGATTCGTTTGTTGATTATTTTATTATTTCTTTCATTTAGTTGTTCTTGTTGGGCTGCATCCGTCAATTGTTGTGCATCTGCTGCAGTTATTTCATTTAATGATGAATCTGGTTTATATTGTGGTTTGGGTAGATACTCTTCGAATTCCATTCCTTGAGGTATTGCATTAACTACAGCACCTTCTGGGGCTGCCACAGCACCTTCTGGGGCTGCTACCGCTGCTGCTTGGTCGCCTGCCATTTGTGCTTCTTTTTGCAACTCCTCATCAATAAATTGAACAAGTCCCGTAATGTAAGGAATATCATCATTTTCCATATCACCTTTTTCAATGTGTTTCGATGATATTTTAAAATCTCTTTCCACACCCGAAGCATTCTTTATTACAACGACAATAGAACCACCATCTTTCTTTGCTCCTCCTTTTGGTAGTATACTCGCCAATACATATTGTTGTTTCCCTATTGCTTTGTCACGCCAAGCAGGAAAACACATATCATATTCAATATTGTTATACAAGTCAGGTAACCCCAAATATTTATTTTCAGGCGACTCTTTTTTTGCAAGTTTTCCCTGCGTTTCAAGTGAGTTTTTAATTTCCCTCGATAATTTTTCAATTTTACCCTGCGCCATTGTGTATATACTTGTAACAGAATATTTTTATTTCTGCATTAAGTATATAATGAGTTTACTTCTCGATTACAATAGGTCAATCGATTCAATATCTGGACTCGATTTTGGGACTCGCAATGGTACAATCAATCTCAGACAACCGATATATCTCGATCCAAATAAAAAAAAACAATTCAGGGTTCTTCGAGTGATGCTTTCTCCTGAAATTCCGAATGTTTATAACTCTGGTGGAATTAACACAACGACTTGTAACATATCGCGAGATGGTGGGGCTACATGGATTACTTGTTTACTAAAAAAAGGAATTTACACTATTTCAATGTTAAACGACTCAATTAATGATGTTGCAACGTTACAGAGTTGGTGGGCGGTCAAGGGTGAATACGGCTTTGATTTAAGTTACAATCCGGCAACAAAGATAGTTTACATTAAATTAGATAGCACAAAATTGGCTGTTGGTGGCACTCAATTGGCAATCGATTTTGGTGTATCACAAATGGGATTAATGTGCGGTTTTAGTTCAACGAATAATAGTTTCATTGTCGATGGTCTCCACACTGCGGATTTAAGTCCACAACTCGATTGGCAAGGTCAATATGTAGAAATTTTTTGTTCGATAATTCAATCAACAAGATGGGTAAACGGTCAACTAAGCAGCGCATTATGTCGCGTGCCAATATCCGCGAGCACTTCCGAAATCGTTTTTCCGTCTGCTAATAATGGTATGATTTCTCCTCTAATAAATGCAAGTATTCCATCCGCGATACAATCATTTGATGTCACAATTAAGAATGCGTTTGGACGAGATGCGGTATTTTTATATGGAAATGCATCGATTGAACTTGAAATAATTGATGTTTAAACATATTTAAAAATCCAAATCGATTTGTCACTTTTTGATTGTACTGTATTTTGAATCCCATCACAGCATCTCATTATTGATACTTGATTACAATCAGTTTTTCTTTTAGCATCACTTAATGACACAAAACTGTATTCTTTTTCTGTTTTCTGATTGACACCTATACATGGTTTCATTCTTTTTTGATTTGATTTGCCTAAATGTTCTTTTCCACATTTAGTTGCTTTTTGTGAGTTTTCGGAATGTGATATTAATTCTAAGTTTTTAAGTTCGTTATTACTTTTATCTTCGTCCATGTGGTTTATTATAAGTTTTGGATTTTCAATCAAACCATTAAATGTCTCCCAAATAAATCTGTGTGCTAAAATATGCCATTTTTGATGAGAACCACCAACCATAATATAATCAGAATCCATTAAAGAACCAACTAATCGTTTTGTCTTTTGACATACAATCAAACCATTCTTATTTCCATAGTAACCTTTGAGTTTTGGATGTTCTGTCCAATCAGCTGACATCTCAAATTTATAGTTTTTTTTCATTTTGTTATATTTTATTCTTTGCTTGTTACATTTTATACAAGTTTTATTTCTGTTATCATTTTTATTTAATCCAAACTTCTTTTCTTCTTTTACACATTTGCAACGAGAACATTTAAATTCTGCCATTCACTTCTGCTATACTTAAGAATACTCTATTTCTTTAAGTCAGAAATAATATCTATTGTTAGAATATATGAGTATAATTGTTACGCCTTCGGATGACTGTTTAGCAAGTGATATTGAGGCTGGTT
>CAIOJS010000503.1 GCA_903858655.1 uncultured bacterium
TCAATTCAAGAGCTGAAAACAATTGGAAGAGGTTATAGAAACACTGCAAATTTTAGAATAGCAATTCTGTTTTTTCTTGGGTACTTGAATATGCTTCCACAAAATTCCCAGTAGAACCGCTTTCTATAATAAAAAATAATTGTCAGCAAGTTATAATTAATAACATGCTAGTTTCGTTTAGTAGAAAAGGATTCTTCCATTAAACTAATACTATTATGAGGAAATCAATTATTTTTTCGGTATTCTTGTTGTTTCTTGTTGCCTCAACTTCTTACGCTCAAAAAGAAAGTCCATTTACGTATTACTATGATACGGAAGATGCGCATGTTGATTTTAAGAATTTTATCATTGATAGCAACACCAAATCTTTAGTCATAACGGGCGTGAACTCGCGAGAAACCTTGAAGGAAATATTCTTGAACGTCATCAAAAAAGATAATATCGAAAAGATTGAATTTAATGCTTATTCAGGCAAACTTATACCCGCCAACATCTTAGCGTTTAAGAATTTGAACAACCTATCGGTGAACAGCAGCCCCACCCTAAACCTTAAAAAGCTTTTTCGGCAATTGCATGAACTGAAATATTTCGCCACGCTCAGTCTGGATGATAACGAAAGCGCAGAGATTCCAAGCAACATCAAAACCTTAGAAAGCTTGCAAAATCTCTCCATCACCAATTATGATATGGTGGATGCCAACAAACTGTTTGTAAGCCTCACATGGCTTCCCAAACTCCAAAACCTAAGACTTGCTTCCTGCGTCAATGTGCTGATGGACAGAAATGTTGTTTTCCCGAAAAGCTTGCAATCTTTAGATTTATCCGATAATTGGCTGAGTTATCTTCCTGCAGAAATTGCCAAAGCCTCGCAACTGCATGCTTTAGATATTACGGAAAACAGCTTCGATGATGCCGATCCTGTGCTCAATTTGATTGAGAATCTACCCTTGAAAACCCTTAAAATAAGCTGTCAAGACAAACGCGATTCACTCATATTCACGAGAGCTTTTCCCGCCATGAACTTGGAGCTTAGTATCTATCATGACTTGAAAAACACTAATTTCACTCATAAATCAACGAAAGAACCAAGCGTCCCCATTGTGGACAATTTCTACAGCAAGACAGTGAAACCTACCGTGGGCGATCCTGAAATTGTCAGGAAGAAATACGTGGTCGAGGCGGAACAGCCCCGCAAATTGTACTATCCAAGCGGTACTACCTTTGAAATTCCACAACAGGCTTTTGTAGATGCATCCGGCAAGCCGATTACGGGGAATGTTGACATCTATTATCGCGAGTTCAAAGATATTATTGACATTTTTGCCAATGGTGTTCCTATGGGTTATGACAGTGCGGGACAGAAATATGCTTTTAAAACGGCGGGCATGTTCGAGATGTATGCCGTGAAAGATAACGAACAGGTGTTTTTGGCACCCGACAAAAAGATTAGCTTCGAATTAGCCGCATTGGATACTGCCCAAGGATACAATCTCTATCGTTTGAATGAAAAGACGGGCAATTGGAACCTGAATGCTCCGCTGAGACGCAATTCTATCAGTCGGGAAGGCAGGTACTCTTTGGCGTATAAGCTCTACACACAACTGATGCGTACCGATTTGGACACTACAAGCTTTGAAGATCGCTATGCTGACTCCTCTTATGCACGGACGTTTAAAATCCCTTTCGAATATTTTAATGGGAAAAAGCGTTTGTTGAATCCGTATTTCAAGTTGAAACGTATGTATAAATATAGTCTCGATAAGGATATAAAAAAGCTTCCGAATTTTATGTTCGATTTGATGAACTATTCAACCTATAGAGAACAAGCTACTTACAGGGGGTATGTATGGGCGTATTCGGGTAATCTGACGAAGAAAGATTTCTCTAAGAAATATATAAGTCGAAAGAAATGGACGGATTTGCGGATAAGCTATATGCCAACAGAAAATGTGTTTAGCATCGAACTGAAATCACCTTCGGAAGTGGTCAGTATGCAGGCTTATCCTATTAAACCATCGTTCACGACGGATACAAAGAAATATCAAAAAACCTATACTAAGCTTGATTATCGCTATAACAAAGCCTTGAAGAAGTGTCGCGTGAAGTTTGATAAGCGGATTGAGAAAACCTACGCGGGTTATTTGAAGCGTGCTTGGAATGAGATATATAAGACGATGAGCCCGGCAGAAAAAGCCATGTCGAGAGAAGAGTGGATGGATTATGCCCGCAAGAGAATGGCGCTCGAAAAGGATAGTTTGAACCAATTGGCAATGAGTTCGGATAATATCACACGGAGTTTCGAAATTGATGGTTTTGGGATATGGAATTGCGACCAAATTCTGCGTATGAAGAATCCTATAGAGTTTTTGGCGAGTTTCAAGGATGCGTTTAACAACAAAATCAATACGGCAGAGGTGAATGTGATTGATGGCAAAATCAAAGGCATCTTGTCCTATAGTAATCTTAATTTCATTAAGCAGAAAATTGCTATGGACCCCACCTCCGAAACTGCTATGTTTATCATAAAAGAGAATGGGGAGTTTGCTTTTGTGGATAAAAATACGGTAAAAAATACGGTTTCAGCCACAGACGCTAAAGGCGATTATACTTTCACGGCATACGAAATTGATCCTATGCTGTTGTCAACGGGGGAATTAAGGAAGAAATTGGGGTTTGAATAGTTCGAAGTAAGCATTAGGGTTGTGTTCTGCAAGTTTCAAATCTTAAAATAGAAATTGTGTATTTGAAAATAGTGTACATTTGTGGGGTTATAGTACTTCATTGTTTTGTTGAAGCAATCATGAGGTTGTATTCCTATCAGCGTAATATTAAATAACATCTAAAAGATGAAAAAACAAATCATTTTACTATTGTTAAGTGTTGTTTGGCTGTGTAGTCACTCGCAAAACATAGAAGGAGTGTATCGCCCAATGGATATTAATCCCCTGAAGGACTTTCCTTCCATAAACCAAGTTGCCCACTATTTCTTTAATCATTATGCTAGCAAACCTATTTATACAGAATTGAGCCGCAAAGTCAATGGATGGTATGTTTCGACACTGGTTTATGAAGTTCTCGAAACAAAATCAACTTTTACCGAAAAACTTTGGGATGCTAAAACTGCAAGCTATTGCTTGCTTAAAGATTATGCTGAAGGAGAACCCGACGAAGAAGAATATAAGAGCTTTATGAAGAGCCAAAGTATGGAAGATTGGAAATATGCACCTTATTATGGTTATAAAGGTTGGGATTTGGATATTATTAAATATTTTGGTAAAAACAACAATTTAAGCGATACGCTACTGTATGGTTTGGCTCGAGCATATGGCAACTATGCTGTAGGATTTTTTCATACACAAAGCGCATACCGGACTCAAAAAACAAAATCACTCAACTACGAAAATGCTTCGAAAGAACAAGTTACTGGCTTTATTGATAATGAAAATAAAAGTATTGTTTGTTTGAAAAACTTATGGCAGCGCAATCCGCTTTTTCAGACCCTTGTAGGTTCTATTAGAACAAAATTGGCAAATGAATATGTGAGTGCGTACATGCATTTGATGAGTGTGAAAGAAGATGATTTGGCAAAAGGATTTCTTGTCTCCGATATTTACGATGATGTTCAACTGCATTTTGCTGAAAACTATTTAAAGTCGTGTGAGTTAAATGCTATTCTCATTACGAATGGTGATAACGACACGTTTCCATTATGGTATTTGCAAGAAACAAAAGGATTTCGCAAGGATGTTTGTGTTTTAAACTTTTCTTTGGCATCCGCCGAGTGGTATGTGGGACAATTGCTTCATAAGCACGACGCTTTGAATGTTGTTTCGCTCACCATCCCAGAAAATAAATACAGCGCCGACAATTATAAATATTTGATTTTTCAAGACAATAAAACGTTTAATAATATAAGTTTGCAGAAACTTATTCAAATTATCATCAATCAAAAAGATGCTGACAAGATGGATGATTATTATGGTGGTAAAATCAGTACTTTTCCAACACAATATGTTTATATGGAGGCTAATGCCAACAAGTTTTTAAAATCAAACCCACTTCCTGCTGCGCTGGCAAAAAACCTTGCAAAGAAGATTTCATGGAAAATAAATAAAAATGTTTTCTATCTAAATGACTTGCTCCTTCTTGACTTATTAGCCACTAACAACTGGGAGCGCCTCATTTACTTTGTATATCCCTGGAGTGTTTTTGACATCTTAGATATAGGAAAGTATTGTTATTTGGAAGGTATGGTATATCATTTTATACCCATAGAAAACTCAAATGATGAAGACATAAAACTGATGACCGACAAAACTTACGATTTGATGATGAACCAATTTTTATATGATAATATCAGCAACCCTCAACAAAAATCAGACTATTTAGTGGTCCAATTCTATGGTTTTTATAGAAATAACTTTACGCTTTTAGCAAGAAATTTATTAGCAACCCAAGACACACTGCTGGCAAGCAAAGCTTTAGATAAAGGTATTGAGGTTGCTCATGATACTGTTGTTGCGTACGATATGTATATGCTTAATTATGCAGAGTGCTATTATCAAACAAAGCAATCAGAGAAAGCAAATCTTATTTTAAATCGTGTCTCGGAAATCTATAAAAAAGACCTTGAGAGTTATCTTTCACTTAATGCCGTTGAAAAGAAATCGAATGCAGATGAAATAGAAAAGGCGAATCAAGTGTTAGACCAGATTGTGCGCCTTAAAACCAAATACACTCATTGAAATTATTTTAAGTAGAAATAACTACCAAGACTTAAGATCTAAAACCCAAATTCCAAATACTAAGTAGAACCATTACGAATTCAAAATCTTCGAATTACGAATGGGGGAGTCTAAATCTAAATTTTAAAATCTAAAATCAAAAATCCATTCTCTCTATGTGGTTAATAACCTGAGTTCGGGTTAAGCAAATAAAAGTAACTGGCTTTCGTACTGTGAGATAATTTTAGGATTAGTTTCTTGTATATCCCTTTTAATAGATGGTTTTTTTGGAAAGAATGAATAGGCAGCAATAGCGCCCATAA
>CAIOJS010000504.1 GCA_903858655.1 uncultured bacterium
CTATACCTAAGGAACAGATGAATTATCTTTTTTATGTAATATTGGCCATATTGGTTATTTTAATTTCAAGGCTGGCTTTCTTAACTGTCGCAAAGCATGAATATTATGCGGATATAGCATGGAACAATGAAACGCAAAATTTTCTATATAAATATTGTCTTTTTAATATTGTTTCTAAATGGCAAACACAATATTGCTCAAAACTGGTTGCCACTGAATCTTAATAATGGCGTTGGTTCATCACTTTCCTATTTATATACTGACACAATCAACAATTTGATTTATGCAAGCGGTTCGTTCACTGCAAATAATGATAATATTTATGGAGGTGTTGCAAAATGGAATGGGATAACTTGGGATACGCTACCCAATTGTCAGGAATGGCCAACTAAATTTCTAGTTTTTAAATACCTTGATACTTTGTACATTTCTGGTTTCTTTTCTAATATGATACCATTTACAAATATTGCAAAATGGAATGGAAGTACTTTTGACACTTTGAACGGTACAAGGCAAATGAAAATATGTTGCACCGCAGAAAAAGACGGCATATTGTATTTGGGAGGATATTTTAATGTTTGCGGCAACGATTCTGCATTTTCATTATGTAAATATGACGGGCATCATTTTTCTGTGATAACTCCTAATTACAATGGCAATGCGTACATTTTAAGTATGGCTTTTTATAAAGATACTTTATATGTTGGAGGTAATTTTGGTTTAAACTCTAATTTATCAATTGCATCATTAGCAAAATGGGATGGAACAGGATTAATTGCAGTAAGTAGCGAATTTGCAAATGTAGGTTGTACGATTGAAACTATGGCTGTATATAAAGATGAGTTGTATGTAGGAGGAGCTTTCACAAAATCTAATGGCTATACAGGAGATTACATTATGAAATGGGACGGAAATCAATTTACTGAAGTAGGAGGGGGTACAAACCAAAGGGTAAAATGTATGAAAGTGTATAACAATGAGCTTTATGTGGGAGGATGGTTCACTGAGGTTGGCGGAAATCCCTGTAAAAATGTTGCAAAATGGGATGGCAGTCAATGGATATGTTTAAATCAGGAGGACTTCAATAATTTTACTTGTATTTGGGATATTTGTATTTTACATGATGAGTTGTATGTTGCAGGTTCTTTTAGTAAAATTGGAAATGATTCAATCAAAGACATTGCAAAATTAAATCATCCGCTTACATCCATAAAGAAGAATGCTGTATCTGAAACCAGTTTGAATGTTTATCCAAATCCAAGCAATGGTAATTATATCAGTGTGAGTTTTCCATTTATTGAAAAAGGAGAATATCAGGTGTTGAATGTGTTGGGAGAAGTAATACTATCTGATGTAATAAAAAATACCGATAAGGTTATTATTAATGCAAGCTCATTGGCAAAAGGTTGTTATGTTATTCAGGTTCAATATGACGATAAAAGTCTTACAAGTAAATTTATAAAACTATAAGCGATGAAATATTTACTGTTTGTTCTATCACTTTTTATTTCCTTACCAATAGCCGCCCAACATTGGGCGGCTATTGGTAAGTTTAATCATGGTATAGTTTCTTTTTTTAATGATACTATCGATGATAAATTATATCTGGCAGGTGGCTTTTCAATGTTTAATTCAGATACGATACCCGGTGTAGGTAGTTGGAATGGAACTAATTTTAATACATTCGGTTGCGGTATAGGGTGGGATTGTACTTCATCAATCATTCCTGATGGTTTTTATCCGGGTGTTATGGGAGTTACAAGATATGATAATGATATTTATGTTGCTGGAGCTTTCACAATAGCAAGCGGTGTAACAGTTAATAGTATTACCCGATGGAATGGAAGCAATTGGGAAAGTTTTGGAAGAGGCTTAAAATCTAAAGATGGCAGTTTAGGTATTGCTAACGGAATAAAAGTAATAAACAACGACTTATATGTTTTTGGTGTATTTGATAGTATCGACGGAATTCCAGTAAATAGCGTTGCAAAATATAATGGAATAAACTGGAGCGCTGTGAATAATTTCCCTTTAATATCTTCAATTACAGGTGGCGTAAACATGATTTATGACGTTGCCATTTATAATAATGAATTGTATGTTTGTGGCAATTTTTACAGCTATGCTTTAGGAATTTATCGTATTACAAAATGGGATGGCACGAATTGGGTTAGTGTAGGAAATGGGATTAGAGGGAGTGTTGTGGATGTGCGAAAAATGTTGGTTTATAAAAATGAGCTAATAGTAGCAGGTCGGTTTTCGAAATCTGTTGATCCTAATAATCCCGGTGAAAATATTGGTAAATGGAACGGAACACAATGGACGGAATTAGGAACCGGAACTGATGATATAATTGATGATATTAAAATTCAACACGATACATTATATGCCTGCGGTGCATTCAGTCATGCAGGCGGTATTCCTGCCGATGAAATTGCCAGATGGGACGGCACCAAGTGGTGCGGATATGGAACGCATTTTGACAATGTTGTGGGTGCTCTTGAATTTTATCGCGATACCTTATAACCTGAGTTCGGGTTAAGCAAATAAAAGTAACTGGCTTTCGTACTGTGAGATAATTTTAGGATTAGTTTCTTGTATATCCCTTTTAATAGATGGTTTTTTTGGAAAGAATGAATAGGCAGCAATAGCGCCCATAA
>CAIOJS010000505.1 GCA_903858655.1 uncultured bacterium
AATAATGTAATAATGTGCTCATAAATATTTAAATTTGCAAAAAATAAAATAAAATACTGCGAAAGTTGTTAAAAATATATTGCTTTAAGAAATCGAACGCAAAAATACACATAATTTTAATATCCAAGAAAAAAATTTAATCATTTAAACATATATCAATAATGCGCTACAAAAATATCAATGCCGACCTCTTCATTCGTAATCGGAAAAAGTTGGTCAACAAGTTAAAGCCCAATTCAGTAGTAATCGTTTTGTCGAATGACGAGTCGCAACGCAATGGCGACCAATTTCATCCCTACAGACAGAGTTCTGACATGTTTTATCTGACGGGATTGGACCAAGAGAAGTGTATTTTGTGTCTTTGTCCCGATCATCCGACGGAATCTTTGCGCGAAATTGTCTTTACGGTTCAAACAAATGACAGTATGGTGACGTGGTATGGGCATAAATATAGTTTGGAACAAGCCAAAGAAGTATCAGGGGCTACAACAGTGAAATGGTTGGACAGTTTTGACGATACGGTGAAAGATTTGATATTGCGTTCGGAAAACATCTATTTGAATACTTACGAAAATGCACGTTTTTCCTGCGACGTGGCTTCGCGTGAGTTGCGTTATGCGAAAGGATTGAAAAAAGAGTTTCCTTTGCATAATTATGAAAGGCTGAATCCGCTGCTTACGGAGTTTCGTTTGTGTAAAGAACCTGAAGAAATTGAAATGATGCAACAGGCATGCGATATAACGGAGAAGGCTTTCCGCCGCGTGCTGAAAACTACACGCCCCGGCATCATGGAATATGAGGTGGAGGCAGAAATCACGCACGAATTTGTCAGTAATGGTGCCGGGGGTCATGCCTATTATCCTATCGTGGCATCAGGCGTGAATGCCTGCGTGTTGCACTATATCAAGAACGACCAACGTTTGAAAAATGGAGACTTGATTTTGCTTGACTTTGGAGCTGAATATGGCAATTATGCTGCAGACTTAACGCGTACGATTCCGATAAACGGCAAGTTTAATAAACGACAAAAAGATTGTTATAATGCCGTGCTCAGGGTTATGAGAAAGGCTACGCAGTTGATAGTGCCGGGAACAACTATCGAACAAATCAACAAAGAGGTCACCAAACTGATGGAGGCTGAGATGATAGGACTCGGACTGTTTACCGCCAAAGATGTGAAAGAACAGAACCCTGACAGTCCGATGTACTTTAAATATTATATGCATGGCAATTCGCATTTCCTTGGCTTGGATGTGCATGATGTGGGCACACGTCAGGTGGTGTTGAAACCCGGAATGGTGTTGAGTTGCGAGCCGGGATTGTATATCAAAGAAGAAGAAATAGGCATCAGGATTGAGAATGATATCTTGGTGAGCGAAAACGGACCCATTGATCTGCTAAAAAATGTTCCCATTGAAGTAGAGGAAATTGAAGCCTTGATGAAGGGGAAGAAGTAGTTCGGAGTTCATAGTTCGGTGTTCCGAGTTCCGAGTTCATAGTTCGGGGTTCAACGAATCAATTATAATAAAGTATTAATCATACATCACAAATCTCAAATCAAAAATCTTAAATAACAAATCACTAAAGCTATGTTTGAAAAAGAAATTTATATCGAAAGAAGAAAAGCATTAAGAACGCTCATCAACAGTGGGCTGTTGATTTTTGTTGGCAACACGGAGTTGCCGATGAATTATCCACAAAACATTTATCATTTCAGGCAGGACAGCTCCTTCCTCTATTTCTTTGGCATAGACGAACCCGGATTGGCAGCCGTCATGGACTTAGACAACGGAAAAGATATTGTGTTTGGCAATGACGTGGAAATTGAAGACGTAATTTGGACAGGTCCTCTGCCTTTGTTAAGCGACAAAGCAAAACAGTTTGGCATCACCCAAACCGAAGGATTTGCTAAGTTCGAAACCTATGTGCAGGAAGCCATGAAACAAAACAGAACCATACATTTTCTGCCGCCCTACAATCCCAACTCAAAGATATTTCTATCAGAATTGTTGGGCATATCCGTCCCCAAATTGAAAGAAAATGCTTCTATGGACATGATGCTTGCCGTCATACATCTTCGCTCAACTAAATCTGCAGCAGAAGTTGCCGAGATAGAAAAAGGTATTGACACTGCTTACGAAATGTTCACCAAAGGCATGCAACTAGTGAAGCCTAATAAATATGAATATGAAGTGTCGGGCGCTATGGAAGGCATCGCTTTAGCAAAAAATGGCTCCTTGTCATTCCCCACTATTTTGTCCGTAAGGGGCGAAATCCTGCACGGACATGCTCATGGCAACTTGATGAACTCGGGCGATATGTTGGTGATGGACGCAGGTTTTGAAACGCCCAATCATTATGCTACTGACCACACCCGTTCGGTGCCCGTCAACGGCAAATTCACTCAGAAACAAAAGGACATCTACCAAATTGTCTTAGATTCCCAAATGGCAGCCATCGAAGCCATCAAACCGGGCGTGAAATATCAAGACGTGCATCTGCTATCCTGCAAAGTTATTGCCCAAGGACTCAAGAAACTTGGCTTGATGAAAGGCGACATAGATGAAGCTGTGAAACAGGGCGCTCATGCACTCTTTTTCCCTCATGGTTTGGGACACATGATGGGCTTAGACGTCCATGACATGGAAGATATCGGGCAGATTTATGTAGGTTATGACGATGAAGTTCGCCCTATTGATCAGTTCGGCACCGCATATTTACGTTTAGGCAGACGCCTCCAAACGGGTTTTGTGTTAACCGTTGAACCGGGCATATATTTCATACCTGAGCTGTATAACTTATGGAAATCAGAAAACAAATTCACCGAGTTCATTGATTATAATAAGGTAAGTGAATATCTCGGCTTTGGAGGCATCCGCATCGAAGACGATGTCCTTGTAACCGAAACCGGACATCGAGTCCTAGGCAAATCAATTCCAAAAACCGTCGCCGAAATTGAAGCATTGATGAGCAACTAAACCTAGTCGGCAACAGGGACGAGGCAAAGGGATTAATTCTATTGCGATTCGGGTCTTGGGATTTGGATCTTGGTATTTGGTATTTGGTATTTGGATCTTGGGAATTGGATCTTGGGAATTGGGTCTTGGGTCTTAGCATTCGTAATTCGCCAATTCGTAACCTGTCCCGTACACGAAGTGTCGGGGTTCGTAGAGTTATGTAACATTTCCTCCCCCCATCTGTCAAACACCTAAACTAAAACAACAATGACCTTCAAAGAAGAGCAGTTTCGCAAGATTGTGGATGAGCAACAGCAGCGTGTGTGGAACATTTGTCGCCATTATGCGCGTAGCGAAGCCGACATACAGGATTTGCAACAGGAAGTGATGATAAATATATGGCGCAACCTCGATTCTTTTCGAGGGGAGGCAGCGCTGAGCACCTGGATTTATCGCATTGCTGTCAACACTTCCCTTACCTATATTATGAAAGAAAACCGCCGTTCGGAGTTCAATCTTTCGCTCAATAATCAAAATATTGAACACCTCATGCACGAAGATTCCGCTTCGCAGAAGCTTCTTCAAGAACAAAAATTCGATACGCTCAATGATGCTATCAATCGGCTTACGGTTATTGACAAACTGCTCATTACGCTCTCTATTGAAAAGGTATCCACCCGCGAAATGGCAGAAATCATCGGAATCACCGAACCCAATGTGCGCACCAAACTTCATCGCATACGCGAAGAACTACGCAGCATGACGAAAGGAGAACATTATGAATCAATTTAACCAACCCAACACGCCCATGAATCCCATCAACATCGAAAACCTGATGAGCCGCATGCAACAAGAAGACATGCGGAATAAAAAGCTTATGAAAGGAATATTTGTACTCTATCTGGCATTGTCTATCATGTACACCCTCTTTTTGGTGATCAATCCTGATGCAGAACTCACCCTTATTGACCGCATTGCGGGATTATGTTATGTGGTTGCATTTCTGTTGGGAAGTTTATATTTCCGTCGAGAATATGCCATGTATAAAAACATGAATTACACCCTCCCATTGATGCAATTGCTCGAAAAGACTGAAAAAAGGTATCGTTTCTTTAGTCGGAAATGGTTGCCGGTGAGTGGGGTCATTATATTGATAAATATAGGAGTAAGCCTATCGTTCTGGCATCAATCCACGAAATGGATTGGCAATACCTGGCAAGACATGCTCATCACCGAAGCAATCTTTTGGACTATAGTGTTAGTTTCTGGATATATTGGCTATCTGCGATGGAAAGCACGTTCCTATCCCATCTGGAAAGACACGAAATCCTTGTTAGACGAATTGAAGGATGAAACCTCTTAGCAATCCTATTACATAATACAAGTCAGGGGCTCACAAGAAATATTTGGGAGAAGTATTTATACCATTACATACTATGTTTTAGTCCAAAGTCCATTTGGTATAATGCCGATAGAGTAGCTGTTATAGTTCAATTTTCCTATCCTGTACATACACTGTCGGGATTGGACTATTACAGATACCGTATCGGTATAATTTTGCCAACAATCCATGATGATGGATGATCCTGTTCCGGAGAATAATTTGAGGAAGTTGTTTGCGAGTAGCTAAAGTGCCTAAAGTAGTTAGTTGTTAAGTTTACAAACAAAAAAAAGGCTTGCCCCCATATAGAAGACAAGCCTTTTTTAAATTATCACTATGCACTATTATCGTACCAACGTCACTGTCCCTTGCCTCATCTCATGTTTCCCATTCTGAAACACTATTTCTGCTGTCCAAAAATAAACTCCCGCTTCACAATCTTTGTTTTTCAATTTTCCATCCCATCCTTGTTTTAAATCATCACTTTGATAAACTATGCCACCCCACCTATTATATACCTTTAAATTCAGATGCTCTATCCCTTGCCCTTTCACTATAAACTCATCATTGCTGCCATCTTTGTTTGGTGTAAACACATTGGGGATGACAACCTCTGCCATAGGCTCTATTTGTGCTATCGTATCTTCACACGGGCAAATAGAAAAGTTATCAAAGAAATAGACCGAAAAATCAGCTTGGTCTGGTGTGAAATAAATGGAATTAATATCTATTTGTGATTTAAAAGTTCCAACTGTAAAAAACTGCTCACCACCTTTTGCAGTGAAATCTCCTGATATTTTTGTCCAATTTGTAGTATCAATAATAACATTATTAGCAGGATTTTCTATCTGGGCGTGAAAGTTGAATAATTGGTGAGAATTATCTTTTTTTGGAAGAGTATCGCTAAAAAAGATGCCTAATGCATCTATTGCTGAATAAGAACCTCCATATAAAAGTGTCCAATATTCAACATGATAACATGTATTGCGGATTAATGGTTCAGATAATTGCCCTTGCAAATATTCTCGGTATGATATAGGACTGTAATAATGATTACAAATAATCCCTGCATAACCATTACCAAAATAAGAGTGTTGATACCCAGGTAATATGTCTTGACTAATAAGTGATCCAATAGCACAATTATTATAATAATCCGAAGAACTTTCAGCATCTGGCTGTGTCCAATAATCAGCACAGTCAATCATTGCCAAATTATTCGGGATACATGTATATTCTTCTAAACTTGGATTTTTTATCAAATTAATCGTTAAACATTGGCTATTGCATATAGATGCAATAGCCAATGTAAAAGTAATAAACAATATTACAGTTCTTAATTTCATTTTATTACAATGATTTTATCCTTGCCGATTCGTTTTTTGCCGGCAAGAGCCTGATAAAAATAAACTCCACTACTTAGTAACGCACCTGATATGAAAAAAGTATTTTCGTTACCGCTTAATTCATGCGAAAATACTTTTCTGCCCACCATATCATAAATTTCAAAT
>CAIOJS010000506.1 GCA_903858655.1 uncultured bacterium
ACTGGTTATAAAATAATACGTTTATAAAAGCGTTTAAAAGGATGTTTATTCAAATAAACATCCTTTTTTTTTGATTTAATTTATGCTGATGTTCCGTAAGACTTTTTTTGTTGCGTTCTTGTTCCTTCAAAGTATTGCGCTTGCATATTCGCAAGATAATAAGCCTATGCGGGTAGAGTTAGAGGCAGTTTCCAACACCGAAAACTATCATATTATTCCTTTTGGCAGAAGAGGCGTTTTGTTGTTCTATCAAACGCAGGCATCATTCATCGACCAAAACACCACCTGGTATTTCTCTTTGTATGATGTGAATTTTAAAGAAATTTGGACCAAACAGTTTTCCGAGTCTCGATTCATGAAGTTGCGCCTTTTTGATAAAGACGAAACGAACCTGTATTTGTTTCTACAAAAAGCCGTCAATAAAAATCAAAAGGATGACTTTTCTATTGTTACGATAGACATTCAATCGGGCAACATCAAAAGCACCAAAGGAACCAATCCCGACCATTCAGATGTCAATTCCTTTGAGGTCTATCATAATATGGCATATTGTTCCGGTGTAACCGTGCCTTCAAAAGGAGCAGAAATCGGGCAGATATTCTTTTCATTGACTTTGGTGCCTTTGTTTTCGGGAATTACACTGTTGAAATACCACCCTTCTTTTTTTATGGTGAACCTGAGTGGAGGCGAAATTAAGAGCATCCCCGAAAAGTTGAAAGGACAAGCCTGGGTAGAAAGCATGGAAACCGATACAATTAAAGATGCGATGCTGTTGACCATTAAGAATCATGTGGCTTCCCGACAGAACTTCATGTTTTTGAATCAATACGACCTTAGCGGTAGAAAGATGAGTTCCATAGAGCTGAATACGCAGGATAACAAGCGCAAGCTGAATACTGCAAAACTGTTAAGTGTGAATGATAGCACCAAACTTGTGATAGGTACTTACAACAATAAAGTGAAGGGTTATGGTGCCAATGCTGCCAACAATGCTTTCATGGAAAGTTCGTCGGGCGTTTTCTTTACCAAAGTAGTTAATGGAATACAGAAGAGCATATCGTTTTATAACTTCTCCAACCTGAAAAGCTTCTACGCATCCCTTACGGATAGAAAAGCTTTTCGGATGAAGAAAATGGAGATTCGCAAAAAAGCCCAGGGCAAAGAAATTTCTCTCAACTATTCCTTGCTGTTGCACGATATTATTGTTAGAAACAATCAGTTCATCTTCATAGCCGAAGCTTATTATCCCGAATACCATAATGTTTCATACACCACGTATGATGCCTACGGCAGACCTACCACATCTTCCTACTCCGTTTTTGATGGATACAGATACACCAACGCCGTGATTGCATGTTTTGATGATGAAGGGAAATTGTTATGGGATAATTCTTTTGAACTAACGAATATCTTATCTAAGAAACTCGACAAACGGGTGGAGACATTGTTTGATGGCGATGATATTATTCTCACTTATAGCAGTGATGGGGAGATTGCCTCCAAGGTAATACGGGGCAACGAAGTCATTGAAAACACAAACCTAACTCCGATTCAAACCAATTACTCGAATGATAAAGTGTTGTCCGACTATAACAGCGACATGGAATATTGGTACGACACCTATTTTATTTCGTATGGATATCAGAGAATAAAAAATACGAGTGTGGAAAACAAATCGAAACGAACAGTTTTTTACTTCAACAAAATTGCCTTCAATTAATTTACTTCTTATCTTTTTTATTTTCTCCGGGATGAAGTATTTCGTCCAAAACCCCCTCTATATTCCCACTTGGACTCACGGCGGGGCATTGTATATATTTGCCATCAGCACCTATCAACACAAAAGAAGGGTAGGAATACACCCCGAAGTTTTCTAACAATTCGTAATCATTATTAAAATGGAGAAATGTCCATTTGTACTTTTTATCGCGAACTAAATAAACCATATTTACACTTTCGCGATCAACCGAAATACTGACAAACTCGACATCATCGTGATACTTATCATACAACTTCTTCATCAATTCCATTTCGTCAATACAATCAACGCACCAACTGGCATAAAAATTCAAATACACCATCTTTCCTTTATAGCTACTAAGTTTAACCAAACTGTCGTTCAAATTCCTTAGAGCGAAATCAGGCGCCATAACTCCTTTATCGAAATGTGTATATTGCCAAATCATATTTCGAGCAATGAGCTTGTGAGTATCAAATTTACTCGTGCTCGACAATTGCCGGAGTACTTCAAGAACGGATTTCTTATTGAAATTTGGAGAGGCATACAACACGTCTAATGTCTTCAGAAAAATAACCTCCCGAAGCTTTTCATTTCTCAGCAAAGTATCCTTTCCTAAAACATCCATAGCCTCAGCGCAACTTCGATTTGTGTTTATAGGGATTCCTAAATCACTTAAATTAACAGGGCGTGTTAAGTCTTCAAAATAATTATCAAAGAGATTGCTTAGAAAAGTCATGTACTCAACATTGTCATACAATATGGGCTTCTGATAAATATATTCAAATATCAACTTCCGATTATCACTATAGCTTGTTAGCAATTTCAGCGATGCCAAACGATATTTCAAATAATCATTAAAGAAGTCATTATTAGCTAAAGCCAAAGTGTCTTTCATGGCTAATAAAAAAGTATCCACTTTGTAATGGATTCTTTGAGTTTTCATCCAAAATATATTGTCTTTGATGAAGCGATTATAATTAACATTGAGTCTTTGAATAAGCTTATTCAAATCGTTTTTGTCATCGGTCAAAACTTTAACGTAACACGTCAAGGGGTTGAGGTTGAAATTTATTTTATCAATCTTCTGATTGAAAATTAAGTTTTTTATTTCGATTGTAAGATTATGATTCGGTTCAATATATAGCTCACCTGTATAATATTCCACATGAATAATGGCTAGAGTTGTTGATGAAATTTTACATGTAAGTTCAAAGTGTCCGGCAGAATCTATCACTGTTTTTGCCAGAAGCTGCTCTGTAAAAGTCAAATTATCCGTATAAGATTTAAGTGAAATGGTTTTGCCGCGAGCCTCTTTTGCTGTACCTTTAATAATGACAGTCTGTCCATTAGTATTGTTCAAAAACAACCCTAAAGACAACACTATGCAACATACAAGAAATGAATGAAACTTCATAATGAGTTTATTAGATAACGCCAATTCGTTATTTTTTATTTTACGATTTAATTTTAATACGCTCGGGCACAAACTGGCTAATATCTCCTCCATTTCTGTAAATGTCGCGAACAACGGATGAATTCAGCGCATTATATTCAGGCAAGGCAAGCAAAAAGACTGTCTCAATTTCCGAATAGATTTGTTTATTCATCTGACCAATACCTCTCTCGAATTCAAAATCGGCAGATGTTCTCAGTCCACGTAGAATATAAGTCGAATTTTTGCTTCTGCAAAATTCAGTAGTCAAACCCTTGTACGAATCAATCTCAATTTGAGGATAACCCTGAAAAACCTCCTTAAGCCATTGGATTCGTTGGTCGAGTGGAAAAAGGTACTTTTTTTCTGAATTCACACCCACTGCAACTATTATTATATCAAACAAGCCTAAACTCCTTATAATAACCGATTCATGGCCTTTTGTAATCGGGTCAAATGAACCCGGGAAAACTGCAATTCGTTTCATAAATTTTATATTTTATACAAAACTACAAAATGTTTCTAACAAATTGGACATACAATAAAATTTTTCCATAAAATCATAAACATTGCTACGTTAATTGGCAAAAAAAATGGATTCAGTAAATACTAAACCCATTTCTCTTAAAGCAATAGAAAATCAAACGTTTATTTATTTTGGGATCGAACTAAGGTCTTTAGTTTTTGAAGTGACATTTTGCGTTCCATCTGTAGAAAGTGCAGTGCTTACCGAGTGGATTACAACTGGAACATAGACAGATTGTGTTAATTCGGTTGAAGCAGCAGTCACTGCACTAGATAAGTTTTTTTTGTCTGCTTTAAAAAACAAACACGTACGATATTCCCCTAAAGGCAAAGATTTATTGCGATCCCGTTGAACGATTATAATTTGAGATTCATTGGGAGCAAGTATAACTTTACGTGGAAATATTTTCAAATAAGGATCTGAGGAACCATTTCCTGACTCCGATTTGTCGAGAACTACAAGACTGCCATCTTCAGCGAGTTTGTATTGAACAAAAGAAATCGTATAAACTATTGTGTCTTTTTCAGTATTTACTAAATTAAGCTCTTCTTTTTGTTTGGTATCATCAAACTCGATTCTAGGTGCAGTCATAGTGCCTTGAGCCCACAAACGAAAGCTTGGACCTGACACAAGGACTAATAATATTAAAAAGAATCGTTTCATAATGTTGTTTTTTAAGATTGCTTTTGACATTGATTACTACAATTATTTCAGTGTTATCCTCAACAAAAATTGCTACTTATTCACATACAAAAGTACTGCTTTGTGCAAGTTTTTACTGTAGGATTATTCCTAAATTCTTGTAGGATATGTCTGAATTTTGTGTAAGCATAGTACTACGGCTATGTAGGATGTCATTTTTTATTAGACGGAAAACCAGTTCTTTGATATTAATTATAGGACAATCATGTGATAGGAGTGAAGATGAGGTTGGAAATAATTAGCGAGAAAGATTGAGAATTTACGACAGGAAGTGACATTTTTTATAATGAATTCGAAAATTGAAGGTGAGGATAAATATTGTATTCGGTGCGTGTCGAATGAAATCTTTGAAGATGCTCGCCTATGCTTTTTCTGTAGGCAACAAATTCAATTTGATGGGGCAATTCACACAATTATAATCAAAGAGTGATTGCATCATTTTCTGTCGTACGTGTGTGAAAGCATCATTAAAGAAAGCATTATATAGGGAGGTGTTTGAGTCGAGTATACCCATGGAATTGTTATAATAAGAGCAAGGTAAAATTTTCTTCTGGTCAATAATCATAATCTCATTAAAAGGTCGCAAGCAGGATGCCCCCATCAAAAATCCGAAGTCTTTATCCTCACCTTTAGAATAAAATGCCTCTTTCGGCTCTATGATTACTCCATTTTGATTATCTGCCTTCACATTTCTAAAATCTGACAAATCCATGTTCACAATTCCATCAGACACATACACTTCTTCCGTTTCAAAAGGTTCAGGCAAGCGCACATCTATCGTATATTTTCGCGATTCATCCACTATCAATTGCCTAAAATAATTGTACTTAGCTTTATTATTGCTGAGCATTTCTTCATGTTCGCTAAAATAGATGTTACCCACCAAATGCCTAAAGTCAATTATTCCAACCCCCAATTCAGCGCACATCCCGACAAAAGCAACAGCTTCCTCGATATTTGAGTTCATCAACACAAAATCCATAAATAGCAAGGGAAAGGTCCGTTTAAAATGTTTTTTCAAGTCGCGCAATGCCATTATATTACTTAATATCAAATCATAGTTGGCTCCCGCACGAATATTCTCTAAAGTCTGTTTCTTCACACCGTCAAAGGATAATATTACATGCGAACAATTGTTTTCAATGATGATTTTTCGCGCCTTAGAGTTCAGCAACATGCCATTGGTGCATAGCCCTATTTCCATGTGTGGATAATTCTGATGCAACATGCGCATGATGTCGCCAAAATGCTTCGACATCAGCGGCTCAAATCCGCAGGAAAGCATGATGTGTTTCACATAAGGTGCAATATCGTGCAAAAAATGCTGCAATTCCTCGGCAGTAATAGCTTTTGTGGGTTGCGAATAAATTTCTTGCTCCTTGTAATGACACATGATGCATTTCAAGTTGCACTTATTGGTGATATCCATCCGAACCGTAAGCCAAGGATGCGTCTTTAATGTCTGTTTAAATTTTTGCTCAAATAGAGATTGAGTAGCAATAGTTTCATGTTTCTCATCATCCACCTCAATTTCTTTAATCTCAGATGGGTTGAGGTCTAACATTAAGAGAAGCCTTTTGGATATGCCATCAGATAGTTCAACTACCACCTCTAATTCCAAGCCTTCACGTAGATCAAGGGCTTCCTTTTCAGCTAGGATGCGAAATCCACTGTAATTATTAGCCGAAAACTCCTGAAAATGCTGCGCCACATCTGCCCTCAGCATACCATAATCGAAATGATAGCCTGCTGTTTTCGTATTGCAAATCCGTACGTCAATAATTTTGTGAAAACACAACAGCCATCCATCAATTCGATTCGACTGTAGCACATTATCCGCTTTGGCGGGAAAATCAATGCAATATAGGAAGTTGATTATCATAAAAAGCTTATTTTAATCCGAAATTGTGTACTCCCAACGAAAGATTCGGATTATAACATGGGTCGTTCTCCACAAAGGTCTTCCATTTCTTTCTAAACAGATTCACTTCTTTCACATGTTTTTTATACGACTCACTCGTACTATGGGGATGTCCACGCGACATAGATTCATAGTGATACAACTCACAATTGGGGACATATAAGTTGCGATAGCCAGCTTCAAGCACCTTCAAACAAAAATCTACATCATTATATTCTGTGCCAAAACTTTCATCAAAACCATCTACTTCATCAAAAACTTTTGTGCGCACCATAAAACAAGCACCGGTAACTGCAGAATAGGTATTTAACATGTTTACATAATTAAAATACCCCGGACCCTCACGGTCTTCGCCTACCAAGACATGACCTGCTGCGCCTCCGAGCCCAACAATCACTCCTGCATGTTGAATTGTATCATTGTCATATAAAAGCTTAGCTCCTACCACGCCCACTTCTTTCCGTTGTGCATGTTCCATCATCGCTTCTAGCCAATCGGGAGTAATCACTTCCGTGTCATTATTTAGCAAAAGTAAGAATTCACCCGTTGCATGTTTTCTTCCCAAATTAATTAAACGAGAGAAATTGAATGCATCTTTGTCTTGAATACATTTAAAAGAAATAGCATTCTGTTTTGTGTATTGTTTTACTAAATGAAAGAATTCCTTTTGGTCGCTGTTGTTATCAATCAAAATGATTTCAAAATTTCGATAGGTTGATTTTTTCTCAATCGACCTTAAACATTTCTTCAATAACTCCGCTTGGTTTTTGGAAGGAATAATGATGCTGACTTTGGCATCTTTATTCAATAAGCCGAAACGAATACTATACCCCCTGAAACTATCTAAAAAATCAACCGTAGCTTCCATGCCGCGACGTCTCATGGCTTCGGTGAGTGCCATCTGAGCTGCTCGATATGCATAAGGCTTCACAGCCTCGCTCATGGCGGCGCTTTCGCTGTGGATGCGCCAATGATACAGCACTTCAGGAATATGAATCACATTATTATAGATTTCTGTGTAGCGCAAAATCAAATCGTAATCTTGACTGCCTTCATAGCCCACGCGCCATCCACCAACATCACGAAGTTGTGCTGTTTTGAATACACATACATGACCTAGATAATTTCGCGAAAGCAAGTTGTCGGGACACCAATCCGGTTTGAAATGTGGGTCTAAATGCAATCCCCATTCATCAATTTTATCCTCGTCAGAATAAATCAAATCAGCGCCGCCTTTTCTGTTAATAGCTTTGGCTATTTCATAGAGTGCATCTTCGCGCAGAATATCATCATGATCCATCAAAACCGAATACTCGCCTGTTGCCAATTCGAGGGCAGAGTTTGATGCGCGCGAAATATGTCCGTTTTTTTCACGATACACCACTTTGATGCGTTCATCTGCCTTGCAATATCTCTCTAAAGTTTCTCTAATTTCAAGGTCCGTAGAATTATCATCCGCGATACATATCTCCCAATACTCATAAATCTGTCCGATAATTGAATCAAGTGTTTTTGTAAACAAATCAATTCGAGGATTATACACAGGCATCACAATGCTAAACCAAGGGCGTTGACTGAAGCTATTGATACTTCTTTTGTGTTGTTTGATGATTTCTTTGTTTAGTTTCTTGCGCATCAAATATTGCGAATAGTGAGCTGTAGTGGCAAGATAATTTCCAACCACTTCAATTATCACTACCTTGCGTATTTCGAAAATAAGATAAAGCGTGCAAAACACTTTAGTCAAAAACAAACGAAAAATGCGTCCGCCGCGCTTGAAAATATATTGAAATAATATAGTAAAGAAGTTTCGCTTCTTTCCTTTATTTACATTCGATCGTAGTCGGCTAAGATATAAATAGAAAAACTTTCGGAGTTTTACTAATGTGCTGTTTTCGAGTATTGCCAATTGTTGAATCAGCTTGTCCATGCTCCTCAGAGCCGTGTCAAGCTGTTTGTTCAATTCCTCTATTTCCCTAGATGCTCGCTTAAACTGTTTTTTCCAATAATGCGGGTCGCCTTCCTCTCCCAAATCAGATGAATCCAAAGATTCATTCAATTTTGGTTTTTCCTTCACACGATCTCTTTTATCCTGCATATTATTTTCACTAAGCATCATTTGGATGCAAAAATACTAAAATTATTAAAAGTGGAGAATTGACATAAAACAAAAAAGAAGATCATTTGTTTAAATACCATTATTATTTCACAAGAAAGATGCACACATTCTGTTGTATCCATCCTTAGCAAATGATGTTCGTCTTTAATAAAAAAACGCACGAAAAACTATTCAATCACATGCATCCAACCAAACTTATCCGGCTCATCACCATATTGTATGGCACGCAAACGATTGTATAGTTTCGTGGAAACCGGACCGGCATTACCATCCGGGCAATATTCATATACGGCTCCTGTGTCACGATCTTGTATCTTTTTGATAGGCGAAATAACAGCAGCAGTTCCACATGCACCCACTTCGTCGAAATCGGCTAGCTCGTCAACGGCGATGGAACGCAACTCCACTTTCATGCCCATATCTTCAGCCAAAGCACGCAGACTCATGTTGGTGATTGAGGGTAAAATAGATTTTGACTGCGGTGTGATGTAACTATTTCCTTTTATGGCAAAGAAATTAGCAGGACCTGCTTCGTCAATAAATTTCTTATCGTGTGCATCCAAAAAGATAGCAGTGGAATAGCCTTCTTTATGTGCTCGTTGACCGGCAATTAAACTTGCAGCATAATTGCCACCCACTTTGATGTGTCCTGTTCCCAAAGGAGCGGCACGGTCAAAATCGCGTATAATCTGCACGTTCACCGGTTTGAACCCTTCTTTGAAATACGGTCCAACGGGGGTAACAAAAATCATAAATAAATATTCATCGGCAGGCTGCACACCCACTTTGGGTCCTGAACCTATCAACAAAGGACGAATATATAAAGAAGAGCCGGTGTCTTGGGGCGGAACATACCCAATGTTGAGGTTCACTACAAGTTCCATGGCTTCTTTGAACAATTCTATAGGAACGGTTTGCATCATAATGCCATCAGCCGACCTATTGAGGCGTTTGGCATTTTCTTCCCAACGAAAAACGCGAACTTTGCCATCTTTACATCTGAAAGCTTTCAATCCCTCAAAAGCCTCTTGTCCATAATGCAAACACGTGGCTGCCATGTGGATGTTAATGGTTTCGGACGAGGACACTTCTAATTTGCCCCATTGTCCATTGCGCCAATAGCAGCGCACATTATAATCGGTTTTTTGATAACCGAACGGAAGATTTTTCCAATCAATATTTGACATAATTTTTGCTCTCTCTTTAGTGAATAAAAACAGGCAAATTTATACATATATTTGATACAAAAAAGAATCTTTATATATATTTTTTTTACTGCCAATTTCAATTGCTTTGATTTTCTTATTCTTATACATAAAAAAAGACGGGTTTCAGCCCGCCTTTCTAGTGATTTGTTTGCGTTATATTATAGATTTATACCCATTCTTCTTGTAGAATTTTCCCACTTATGCCGATGACAACCGCTTTGATAGGCACTTTGCGTGTTGCCTTCTGCATAGCAGATTTTGTCATTTGTAATATACCACCGCAGCAGGGGACTTCCATCATCACTACCGTGAGGGTGTTCACTTTGGCATCGTCAACCATTGCAGTGATTTTTTCTACATAGACTTCCATGTTTGAATCCAATTTCGGACAAGCGATGACCAAGGATTTTCCTTTGAGGAAATCGTTGTGGAAATTGCCATACGAAAAAGCTACGCAATCGGCTGCTACAACCACATCCGCATTGCGAAAGTAGGGAGCATTCGGATTGACCAAATGCAATTGTATGGGCCATTGGCGCAATTGGGAATCAACTACCGCATTGTTGGCTGTTGCTGTTGACGTTTCTTCCTGCCTCATGTCCATCATTTTTGAACCCGGGCAACCACCATGGTGGTGTTCATTTTGATTGTTGTGTGTTTCCATTTTAAACTCATTTATAATTTCTGAATAAATTTTTTGTTCTGTCAAAAAAGTAATAGCTTCTTTGACGTAGCCCAGCTCGTTGTGTTCGCGCAGGTGCCGCAAATGAGCCAAAACAGTGTTTTTTCCTTCTTTTGAAATCCGTTCGATGACTTTCAACTCGCTGTAGGGTTCGGCTTCGCGCTCTTCTAAGATAATGGCGCCTTCGGGACATTCGCCTATACAGGTGCCCAAGCCGTCGCAAAACAGTTCGCTTATCAGGCGAGCTTTGTCGTCAATAATTTGAAGTGCGCCTTCGTGACATCCCGTGACACAAAGCCCACACCCCGTACATTTTTCTTCATCAATTTTAATAATTGTTCGCTTCATTTTTATTGTAATTTTAAATAGGTATTTAAGTACTCAAAGGTATATATAAATACGAATGTACAAGACATCTAGTATTATTATTTTGTTCTAAATTGCAAATAGCTAAAAAACAGCTATCGGCAGTATTAATTTATAAGCAAATTGTCGAAAAGAAGGCTAGTTTTGATGAAATTCCTGCTTGAATTCCATCAAAAAAACATCATATTTGGATAGGTAGCAGAAAAAAGCTTGCAAAATCGTGTCTGTTTTCACGATTTCAAATTGCAGAAATCAAGCAGTGGGGGTGATGTAATCGCTCAGTTTTTGAGAGGCGAAATACGTTTGAAGCTCGGTGGTCACCTTATGAACAATTCCATTCATTAAACATTTATCCAATGGGCAAACATGATTTTCAAAAGGACAATCATTTAAGGTCATTTCTCCTTCAATTAACTCATATATATTCAAGAGCGTGATTTTATTGGCAGGTTTACCCAACATAAAGCCACCTGATGAACCACGAGTGGATTTAACGAAATTGGACTTCACCAATCGCCCCATCACTTTGGCAATATGATTTTTTGAAGCGCCCGTCAGCTCGGAAAGCGTTTTGACGTTTGTATTATTTTTTTCTGATTTTGCAATGATTACCATAACATGAATCGCAATAGACGCTGCTTCGGAAATACCTACAATACGAGCCATAATGAATAGTTTTTGAGATATATATAATATAGTTTGTTTGTTTTCATAGTTGTGGATGCTGTTGTGTGTGTTTTTATTATATCATCAACATAAACTTCGACAAATTAAAGTTCCAGATTCGTGAGGCGCGGGATGATGGGCGCATATTGTTGATTGATTATTCGCAATAGGTTTGATAATATTTTTTGGCAGCTTTGTCGCCCAGGGCGGCAGCTTTGCTGATGTCTTCGCAGGATTCATGTTTGCGCCCTGCGTTGAGTTTGGCAATGCCGCGATTGAAATAGGCATCGGAACTCTGTGGTTGCAGGGTAATCACCATGGTGTAGTCGGCTATGGCGGCATTAAATTCGTTCATTTCGTTATGGATAAATGCCCGATTGTAGTAGGCATCGGCATAGTTGGCATCGAAATGGATGGCTTTGGTGTAATCCTGCATGGCGCGGTCGGGTTGGCTGATCAAATCATAATCGAATGCCCGATTGAAATAGGCTTTCGCCTGCGTGGAATCTAAAGAAATCACGGCAGTGTAAATCTTTATAGCCATATCATATTCTTCCATTTGGTCATACAGACCAGCCAAAGCCATGCGTCCGGCGATGTTGTTGGGATAGGTAGTAATAAATTTGCCGAAATCTTTCAGCGCCAGAGAGTCGAGCCCCGCCCTTTGATAGATAAGCCCCCGTTGATAGAAAGCAGTGGCAAAGTCGGGCTTGACGGCTAAGGCAGCATCAAAATCGAGCAGCGCACTTTTGTCTTTATCCATACGCACATACACCAAACCGCGATTGAGCAAGGCATTGATATCTTTGGGATTCAGCGACAATACTTTGGTGTAGTCCGCAATGGCATTTTTATCTTGATTCAATTTTTCGTAGGAGATGGCGCGATTGAAATAGGCATCGGAATAGTCGGCTTTGAGGGCTATCACCAGGGTGTAGTCGTTCACCGCACCCGCAAAGTCGTTGCTTTGGTACTTGGTAAAAGCACTAACAAACAGTGCATCCACCGTTTGGCAATTTGTTTTTGAGCTTATCAAAAACAACATTATGATTAGAAATAGTTGCGAGCGTTTCATCTGAAATATTTTCGGCAAAGTTACTACAGATTTTTAAATAGGCAATCAAATACCTAATTATTTTTTTATAAAAAGAATAAATATTTTTTGAAAAATTTATTTTGAATTGAGATTATTTGTATCTTTGCATTTCATCTATACATTACAAAAAAATAATTTATTTTTATAAACATTTAAAACCTTAAAATCATGACAATATCAAGCACAAACTTCACCGTTAACCCAGTTCATTTAATTACAAATGATATTTCACATGTGGGCGATAAAATAATTGTTATGAAAACCGCCCTTGAATCCTTAGGATCGAGTGGTGATCATATTATTACCACAACGGTTTTAACGCAACAAACGACCAATGTCGGTAACCTAAGCACCAAACAAAGTGCCATGCGCGGAGGTCCTTTGGATAAAACCGCTCAACGCAACGCAGCTTTTTATGTAAGCTGGAATGACTATGATAGCAATATGCTTGCTGTGAAGATAGCTGCTCATGCACTTAACGACCCTATTGCGGCTGAAGCCCTTATTTTGAGAAATGGATATGGAGTTGAAAAACAACCGATTCCCGCTTCCAATCCGGAGATTGAACTCCGTGATAAGAAAAATGAAACCGGCACTGTCATTTTTAAATCACAAGTGCCTGTTACGAAAAAGAAATACGCCATCGAATGGGCATATAGTTTGGATAATGGCACCACTTGGATAGCCACTTTTGCTACAGGTGTCAGTAAAAGAGAAATCACCAACATCACCGTCGCTGCACGAATCATTGGACGCAGAAGATTTATAATTGGAAACAATTATCCCGAAGCATGGGTGCAATCTTCTCCCATCACCGTAACCTAATTTAGACAATTCATAAAGGCAAAAAAATAGAACTTTTGCTTAAATTTTTGCTGCGAATCAATCCTAAACTTTGTCCAAATAAGTCGAAACCACTTCTCAAACTTGAGAAACCATTTCTTAAGCTTGAGAAACCACTTCTCAAACTTGAGAAACCACTTCTTAAGCTTGAGAAACCACTTCTTAAGCTTGAGAAACCACTTCTTAAGCTTGAGAAACCACTTCTTAAGCTTGAGAAACCACTTCT
>CAIOJS010000507.1 GCA_903858655.1 uncultured bacterium
AAAACAAATGAAAACATGGGAAATTAAATTAAAACAGTTCATGGATAGAAAACCTATTGGACTAGAAAAAAATAATAAAGAAATGGCAATTGCAGTTAGGAAAGATATTGTATATCCTGCTCTGATTGAATTCATGCAATTTCTAAAGGGTTATCCTTCATTAGAAATTTCAGTTAAACCAAATTATTATGAAAGTAGCGAGTTTGTTTTTCTAGTAAAGAGTACTTTTGGATTTGTTTTCGTAGCTAAAATTATTATCTGTGATGATTTATCTATTCAAATTTCGCATTCTACTAATAGGTCAAGTGTTGAAGAAGCTCAAGCTAAATTTCTTTCTTTTTCTGATACTACTGATATTGAACCGTTTCTTAATGATACTAAGACTATGATGAATCCTAATATAGATTCCTTATGCGAAATGCTCACAGAATTGTTTATCAATAATACCATAATTTAAAACTTGAACTATGAAAAAAATATTTTTTATTATTGTTGTAATTTGTATTGGATTTTTAGGATGTAATTCGAAAAAATCTGATCCTGGCTCAATTGTTAAGAATTTCTACAACTATTTGAATAATGGAGAAATTGAAAAGGCAAAAGAATGTGCCTCCCCGTCTGCAAAAGAATTTATTGATAAACTTTCAAAACTTAATGCCTTTAGTGCAAAAGCTGATACTATACCATTAGAATTAATGGAAATAAAAAAAACAGAGGAACCCAAAGAAGGGGATACTGCTGTTGTAAATTATAAAATAGGTGATTTTAAGAGTGCAATATCACTATTATGGTCTGATAATAAATGGCAGATTATTTTTAATGATAAGCTTAAGGAACTAAAAATAATCGAATGTAATTCGATTGAATTTTATAAGTCTTATAAACAAAATAAAAGCCTTTTCTTGGAAAATTACAATGGTTGTCGAATTAGATTAAAGAATTTATTATTTTATTCATGGGCTAATAAATATTTAGCGATACCTTTTGATCCTTCTAAGATGACTTGTTTACAACCCAATGTTGGATATGGACCAAGGGGGTTTAATGAACGCAATCAATTATATCTTTGTGATAAGCCTATTACTACTTCTGGTATAGATGGCGTAAGATCCGCCGCTATCGTAGATTTGATAATTATTGAATCTTTTGCAACGGAAAAAGAGAAAGATAATTTATATGGGCAAATAAGAACCAATAAACGTTCTGAAAATGGACAAGATGAAATTTCAATTTATAATTTCCAATGTTCATTTGATTTGGATGGAATTTTTAATGGGACTTCTTCTGATGATGTTCTTAAATTTGATAACTGCAAAGTTTTAAATGTCAAAAAATGCCCAAATGCTACAAACACTAACAATAACTCAGTGTCCACTGAAAAAGTAAATAATAACACTAATACTTCAAGTAGTAGAAAAAAACCTGCAAGGAAGCCTAGAAAATAAAATAAATTAGCTTAGTATCTATGGTGCGAAACATCCGAGTTTCGCACTTTCTTTTTATAGCAATATATGATATTTCGCCCCTAAAGGGGCTTAGGAGCGTGTGGGGTAGAAGTCGTGGTTACAAAACTTAAACCCCATACGGGGTTTGTGGAAATGAAAAGAGAAGGTTTAGAAGGTTGGGGGTGTTGGAAATTTGTCTATGCTATTAAAGTGGAGGAAAGGGAGAAGGTTTTTCCATCTCAAAAAAATCTATTGCCCATTCAACAATCTTTTCTACTTTTGCACAGACGATAACTCCTACTCGAATTGACGTTTAATATATATATATAAGTATCGAAATCAGATGATAAAATTGATGTTAATGATTGGCACAGGTGGTTTTTTGGGCAGCGTGTCCCGTTTTCTCACCACGCGCTACGTGCAAGCCTACACCATGTCGGCATTTCCCTATGGCACCTTCGTGGTGAACATCGTGGGATGCCTGCTGATAGGTTTCTTCTATGGCATGTCAGAAAAAGGCAACTTCCTCACCCCCGAATGGCGCATGTTTCTCACCGTAGGCTTCTGCGGCGGCTTCACCACCTTCTCCACCTTCGCCAGCGAAAACATGGATTTGTTGAAAGCCGGCAACTTCTTTTATTTCGCTATCTACACCAGCCTCAGTGTCTTTTTATGTCTCACGGCAACCTATTTCGGAACCGTCATCACCAAACTAATTTAAATATTTTTAAACCTTATGGAAAAAGAAGCTGCCTTATTACGGATTTTCATCAGTTCCACCGACACATTGAAGCATGCCCCTTTGTATGAAGTAATTGTTTTTGCCGCCAAGCGATATGGACTTGCCGGCGCAACCGTCCTAAAAGGCGTGATGGGTTTCGGGTCGAGCAGTGTCATCTATTCGCAAAAACTTTGGGAAATCACCGAAAAAGTGCCCATCGTAGTAGAAATCGTTGACGAAGTTGACAAAATTGAACGCTTCAGCGAAATCATCCTCCCTTATTTTGATAAAATTGAAAACGGCTGCATGATGACCATCGAAAAAGCTACTATTTTATTATATAAACCAGGCAGCAAGAGCTAGGGGAAGACACAAGCTCCCCGCCTGCGTGACGCAGTCGGGCAGGCAAAACCCAAATACCAAGACCCAAATACCAAGACCCAAATACCAAGCTCCAAATACCAAGCTCCAAATACCAAGACCCAAGTCTCAAATCAAAAGTCTCAAATCAGCTTCTCGCCTTTGCCACAGCCTTCTTCCATCCCTCATAAAGCGTTCCGCGCTGTGTTGCATCCATGCTTGGTTCAAAGGTCCTTTCTACCGAACGCAATGCCGTCAATTGTTCTTTGGTCCACAAACCTATTGCCAAGCCTGCTAAGAAAGCGGCTCCCAAAGCCGTGGATTCAATCACCTGCGGACGTTTCACCGCCACATCCAACATATCCGCCTGAAACTGCATCAAGAAATTGTTAGCAGCAGCGCCTCCATCCACATGGAGTTCCTTGAGTTTGATACCCGAATCGTATTGCATGGCATTCAACACGTCTTTGGTTTGATACGCCATAGATTCGAGGGCGGCGCGAACGATATGTTTCTTTTCGGTGGCTAAGGTGATGCCCGTGATGATGCCTTTGGCGTTCATATCCCAATACGGCGCGCCCAAACCCGTGAAGGCAGGCACGAAATACACGCCATGGGTGGCAGCCGCTTCCAAAGCCAAAGCCTCGGTTTCGTCCACCGTATGGATGAGTTGGAGACCATCGCGCAACCACTTAACAACAGCCCCCGCCACAAACACACTGCCTTCTAACGCGTACTCCATCCTGCCGTTTATTCCCCAGGCGATGGTGGTGAGCAAACCATGATAGGACACGACAGGCGTGGTGCCCGTATTCATCAACATAAAACAGCCTGTTCCGTAAGTATTTTTGGCAGTGCCTTCTTCAAAACACGCTTGCCCAAACAAAGCAGCCTGTTGGTCGCCTATCATGGCGCAAAGCGGAATCTGAGCATCATCGAACAAGCCCTTGCAGGTTTCGCCATACACGGCAGCGGAATCAACCACAGTGGGCAACATCGCCTCAGGAATCTGAAAGAGTGAAATAAGTTTTTTATCCCAACATTTTTCTTTGATATTAAAGAGCATGGTGCGCGAAGCATTCGAAACGTCGGTGATATGAAGCACTCCCCCACTCAGTTTCCACATCAGAAAACTATCTATAGTGCCAAACAACAAGTCGCCCTGCTCGGCTTTTGCCCGAGCGCCTTCCACATGATGCAGTATCCATTGCAGCTTGGTGGCAGAGAAATACGAATCTATGACCAAACCTGTGTTGTTGCGAATATAATCTTCCCAACCTTGTTCGCGAAGCTTTTCACATGCCTGTATGCCGCGTTGGTCTTGCCAAATGATAGCATTATAGACGGGTTTGCCTGTATGCTTGTCCCACACAACAACCGTCTCCCGTTGGTTGGTGATGCCGATAGCGGCTATCTGCGAAGCGGAAACGGCACTCTGCTGCATCACCTCTTTGGCAACCTGCAACTGATTCGCCCAAATCTCTTCCGCATCTTGTTCCACCCAATCCACACGGGGATACAATTGCACGGTTTCGTGTTGCGCAATGCCGACGATATGTGCCTGCTCATCGAACAATATCGCTCGGGAGCTTGATGTGCCTTGGTCTAAGGAGAGAATATATTTATGCATAATAATAAGATTTCTTAGTTTTAGTTCAATATATTTCAAGGAATTCAAATGAGTTGCCAACAGAGTCCAAATACCGTAAAAAGTCCTCAAAGGAAATGATTAAGGAAGCAGTGTTCAGGTTGGGATGAAAGCTGATACGTTTTGATTTCTTTAGGTTTATATCTAAAAATACATGCACATTTTTGGTGGTATCATAGATGAGACCGAAAGGAGACACAGAGCCGGGCATCAAGCCAAGATGTTTCTGCATACGTTGCTCGGAAGCAAAGGTGAGTTTGCCTTGTTTCAACCGTTTCTCGATGTCGTGTATGGCAAGATTTTGTTCACAATCAAGAATCACCAAATAATGACGATTGCCTTTGTGGTTGCGAAAGAAAAGATTTTTGCAATGTTGGGCATCATGTCCCGCCCAATATTGCTTAGCAATTTCAATGGTTGGAGCAGGCGGATGCTCAATATATTCAAAGGCTATGTTGAGCTTTTCGAGGGTTTGATATACGTGTGGATCACCATTCATAAAATATTTTTTCTACAAAATTAGTTATTAGTGTAATTATACAATGAAATTATTTAATTTTGTCTAAAATTTATTGCCATGAAAAAAATCCTATTCACCTTTCTCTGCCTTCAATTCCTAATAGTGCTATCACATGCACAAACCAATACGCTCGACACTATCAGCATCACCAAGAAAATGCTTGGCGCCGACTTTGATTTCAAAGGAAAAAACATTTCTCTGACCAAATTGGAGGATCTGTACAAACCCTATCAGGATGCAAACGACGAAATGTTTATGGTGAAAAGAAATAACAACCCTGCCCTATTGTTAACCCTTTTGGGTGCTGCTTTGATTGGATATTCAGCGTATAAATTCTTGATGGGCGACAATCAGCAATGGTATTTTGCGGGAGGAGGCGCACTGATGATAGGCGGAACGATTCCTTTGTATATTGGTGCGAGAAATCATTCGATAAACGCTGCCCGTATCTATAATTATGAGATACGGCATCTGCCAAAAGCAAAACCTTAAAGTTTGAAAGGCTTTCATAAATAATTTTTGATAGCAGATTAAAAGTAGCAAATTATGAGTACGAAAGATTTTTTCTCATTCAACAAGAGCGAACGCAACGGCATCTTTGTTCTCAGTTCGTTGATAGTTGTTGTTATGCTGTTTTATATCTTCATACCGTTGTTTATCCCTAAAAAAACTTATGATGCCGTTCAGTTTGATAAAGAAGTGAGCGCATTGTTGAAAGAACGCAAACCTAACACAAAAAAGACAGCTTCGTATCCGCAAAAAGAAGCCTTCGATGTTTATGATATCAACACCTCGGTGGCAGAGCAAAAACTCACCCCCTTCCCTTTCGACCCAAATACTATGACAGTTGAGCAATGGCAAGAGTTGGGGCTTCGCGATAAGCAGATAAAGACAATCATGAACTATCGTGCAAAAGGCGGCACGTATTACAAAAAGGAAGATTTCAAAAAAATGTATTGCATTTCGGACGAGGAATATGTGATATTGGAACCCTTTATCAAAATAAAGATTTCCAAACCAACGTACGAGAAATACACACCTAAAAAAGAAGAAGCGAAGCCTCTTTTGGTAGATATTAACACGGCTTCTGCCGAGGAAC
>CAIOJS010000508.1 GCA_903858655.1 uncultured bacterium
ATATGGGATTTCATATTCAGTTCGTTTACTTCCGGGTCGCCAAAGTATCCCGGAAATAAAATTGAACGCGAAATTTGAACAATTTCTCTCAATACATCGGTAGATGGCATTGAGTCCTTTGTCCCGCATTCGTGACAAACATCCCTGAAACCTTCGGTTTGAGAAAGTTTGTTGATGGTGTCTGATAAAATAGTATTCATTATCTGATATTTTGAAAAAAGAGTCCACTCCGAAAAGTCTGAGCAGACATTTTGTTGATTAATTTTTGTTTAAGAAAATATCATATAATAGGGTAAAATAACCCAAAAATAGTTCTTTGAAATATTGCGTATATCATTATTATTCATTACTTTAGCAGTGTAAAAAACCACTCAAAATGTTTAAAAAGTCGGATAATCATAAGCAATTAGATGTTTTTTCATCGCCCATAGAGTACATGAAAGACTCTACGATGAATTATTATCTAAAAAATGATTCTTGGCATAACCAGTTTCGAAAACAGGTTGTAATGCGCGTAGATGAATCCATATTTAGTTTGCTGTACACGGAGTTAACAGGTGCTCCCAATGCTTCAATACGTGTATTGGTTGGCATGATGATACTCAAAGAGGCACAAGGTTGGAGTGACGAACAATTGTTCGAGAACTCCAATTACAACCTATTGATACGTAGCGCATTAGGGCTAATGACCCTTAACGATGCTGTTCCAGTGGCTTCCACATACTATCTTTTCCGTCGTAATTTGGTAGAATATGCCAAAGGACATGGTGAAGACCTGTTTAAAAAGTGCCAGACTCAAATTACAGCAAGTCAAATACTTGAGTTCAACGTGAGCGGCAAACAGGTTCGTATGGACAGCAAGTTAATTGGTAGCAATATCGTTTGGTACACCCGTTATGAGCTGATTCACGAAACCCTTCGCATGTTTATTGCAGAAAGAGAGGAGTTTATCTTTAAGAAAAGTTTATCTAAAGAAGAATTTTCCCTCATAAAAAGCATACAAGGCGAAACAGGAAACAAGGTGGTTTACCGCAGCACAAAAGCAGAAATTGATGCACATTTTATTGCATTGGGCAAGCTGATGTATCGGTTTGTCAATCTTTTTAAAGCAAACAACTACGGTCAATATCAAACACTTAAAACTGTTTTTGAGCAACAATACTCGGTAAGCAAAGATAAAATTGCACTTCCTCTGGAAAACGAAAAAATCAGTGCCAAGTCCATTCAGTCGCCTCACGATACTGATTGTCATTTCCGGAACAAAGACGGCAACAAAGTCAAAGGATACGTGTCTAACATAACCGAAACCTGCGACCAACCACAAGAAGATGGCAAACCGGTATTAAACCTGATAACCGACACACAAGTGGAAGTTGTTTCAACTCAGGATAATAGTTTTTTTCAACCAGCATTAACCAACACACAGGAAATACTACCTAACGATATTGAAAGGACATACACCGATGGTGCTTACAATAGTGTTGAAAATCAAGAGTATTGCCAAAACAACAACATTAACTTACTGCTTACTGCCATACAGGGACCCACACCAAGATATGATGTGTCACTTGATCAGCAAGACAACAATAAACTATTAGTTACCGACAATAAAACAGGAAAAAGTATTGAAGCACAAATTGTAAACACCCGTAATGATTCGAACCTAAAGAAATGGAGTATCAAAACAGAAGAAGGTAAATACCGCTACTTCGACATGGAAAGTATCCGGACAGCTGCACTAAGGCAAAAGCTCAGGGAGATACCAATCGAAGAGTTGAATATCAGAAACAACGTTGAAGCAACCATTTTTCAGTTGGGATACCATTACTCGAATGACAAGAGCCGCTATAGAACTCTTGCCAAACACAAACTATGGGCTTACTCCCGGTCGTTGTGGATAAACTTTGTCAGAATAATGAAATATATAACGCAAATATGTCAAAGAACTCTTTTTGGGCAAAAATTGCCTGCGAAAATACTAAATATATGTTGTATTATGCTAATTAATGTATCTGCATCTACAATAAAAATAATAACGAATAAAAATCCCGAAATTATACATTTTTCAACTTTTTGAAAAATGGCATTAATCAGAGGGGACTCAAACATTGATTTTTGATTTACGAATTTTGTGCCAAAGCTATTTTCTGCCAGTTTTGACAGGTAGAACGGTTTTGACTTGATAAAAGTTGTTCGAAGGGCTGACAACTTGTCATTTTTCGCAACTTAGAATAGTTCGCAAAGACGTTTCGCCTGAACTTTATTCGAAAATTGAGGAAATAAAATCTTTTCACGCTCGATTATATCCGTTTGATTGAAAGGAGTCAGCATTAA
>CAIOJS010000509.1 GCA_903858655.1 uncultured bacterium
ACACCACAACCCTAAGCGTATTATCTTAATCTCAGAAGAAATAAGGTAATAAGGTCAATTTTGCCACGTTTATCTTTTCTACGAAGGTTAAAGAAAATATGGTTGTAGGAGACATCAGTTATAAATCTAAAATCATTAAATCATAAATCAAAAATACTTATATATGGCAGACGATAAAAAAATAATTTTCTCAATGGTGAACGTTAGCAAGACGTATCCACCCAACAAACAAGTGTTGAAAGATATCTATCTTTCATTTTATTATGGTGCAAAAATAGGTGTGATAGGCTTGAACGGTTCGGGCAAGTCCACTGTATTGAAAATCATTGCTGGGGTTGAAAAGTCATTCAATGGGGAGGTTACTTTTTCGCCCGGCTATTCGGTTGGTTATCTGGAACAAGAACCCAAGTTGGACAATAGCAAAACGGTGAAAGAAATTGTTCAGGAAGGTGTACAGCCCATCGTGGATATGCTGGCGGAATATGAGGCAGTGAATAATAAGTTTGCGGAACCGATGACAGATGATGAAATGACGAAGCTGATTGACCGTCAGGGGCAGTTGACCGAGTTGTTGGATCAGCATGAAGCTTGGGAATTGGACACCAAATTGGAACGGGCTTTGGATGCGTTGCGTTGTCCTGAGAGTGAGACTCCGATAGAAAATCTTTCAGGGGGGGAACGTCGTCGGGTGGCATTGTGTCGGTTGCTATTGTCGGAACCCGATATTTTGTTGTTGGATGAGCCTACCAACCATTTGGATGCGGAATCGGTGGAATGGTTGGAGCATTATTTGCAGCAGTATAAAGGAACCGTCATAGCTGTGACGCATGATAGGTATTTCTTGGATAATGTGGCGGGATGGATATTGGAACTCGACCGCGGGGAAGGTATCCCTTGGAAAGGAAATTATACGGAGTGGTTGGAGCAGAAGACCAAACGTATGCAATCGGAAGAAAAAACTGCAAGCAAACGGGCGAAGACATTGGAGCGGGAGTTGGAATGGGTGCGTATGGCTCCGAAAGCGCGTCAGGCAAAAGGCAAGGCACGTTTGAAATCTTATGAGAGTATGTTGGCGCAAGATACCAAACAAAAAGAAGAGAAGCTGGAAATATTTATCCCCAACGGACCGCGCTTGGGCGATGTGGTGGTGGAAGCACAGAATGTTTCGAAGGCATACGGCGATAAATTGTTGTACGAAAACTTATCGTTTATGCTGCCTCCGGGTGGCATCGTGGGCGTTATTGGTCCGAACGGTGCAGGGAAGACCACACTCTTTCGGATGATGATGGGTTTGGAGAATCCTGACACGGGAACGTTTAAGGTGGGCGCTACGGTAAAGATTGCTTATGTGGATCAGGCGCATGTGGAGATTGATCCTGAGAAGAATGTGTGGGAGGTGATTACAGAAGGTAACGAAAATATTGTTTTGGGCAATCGCACGATGAACTCGAGGGCGTATGTTTCGCGTTTTAATTTCACAGGACCCGATCAGGGTAAGAAAGCGGGAGTGCTGTCGGGCGGGGAACGCAACCGTCTGCATTTGGCGCTAACGTTGAAACAGGAAGCAAACGTGTTGTTGTTGGATGAGCCGACCAACGATATAGATGTGAACACACTGCGAGCATTGGAAGAAGGTTTGGAGAATTTTGCAGGCTGCGCCGTTGTGATTTCGCATGATAGATGGTTTTTAGATCGTATCGCAACGCATATTTTGGCTTTTGAAGGGGATTCGCAGGTGTATTATTTTGAAGGTTCGTATTCGGAATATGAAGAGAATAAGAAGAAACGATTGGGCGATGTGGGACCGAAGAGGATAAAGTATAGGAAGTTGAAGGTGTGAGGTAAAAGGTAAATGGTAAATGGTAAAAGGTAGAAGGTAAATGGTAGAGGGTAAAAGGGAATAAATAAATAAGTCATGGCAAAAATCCTTATAATAGACGACGAAAGAAGCATCCGCAGTACGCTGCGGGAGATATTGGAGTATGAAAAGTATCAGATTGATGATGCCGCTGATGGCATGGAAGGTTTGGTGTTTGTTGATAAAGAAAAGTATGATGTGATTTTGTGCGACATCAAAATGCCGAAGATGGACGGGATGGAGGTGTTGAAAGCCATACTACAAAAGACAGATACGCCTGTTATCATGATATCCGGTCATGGTAATATTGATACCGCTGTGGAAGCTATTAAGATTGGGGCGTATGATTATATTGCCAAGCCCTTGGATTTAAACCGTCTGTTGATTACGCTACGGAACGCTCTCGATAAATCTACTTTGATTACAGAGACTAAAGTGCTGAAGAAGAAAGTGAGCAAGAATTGGGAAATGATAGGCGAATCGACTGCCATCAAACGAATCAAAGATATGATTGAACGTGTGGCGCCTACCGATGCACGGGTGTTGATTACCGGCGAGAATGGCACGGGCAAAGAATTGGTGGCACGTTGGTTGCACGAGAAGAGTCATCGCTCGGGACAGACTTTTATTGAAGTGAATTGCGCTGCTATCCCCTCAGAATTGATAGAGAGTCAACTGTTCGGGCACGAGAAGGGTTCGTTTACGTCTGCGATTAAGCAACGCAAAGGGGATTTTGAGCAAGCTGACGGCGGCACGATATTCTTGGATGAAATTGGCGATATGAGTCTTTCGGCGCAAGCGAAAGTGTTGCGGGCTTTGCAAGAGAATAAGATTACACGGGTGGGTGGCGAAAAAGATATTCCCATCAATGTGCGCGTTATTGCGGCAACGAACAAAAACATGGAAGAGGAAATCCAAAGGAAGAACTTCCGCGAGGATTTGTATCATCGTTTGAGTGTGATTTTGATTGAAGTGCCTTCTTTGAATCAACGGGTGGATGATATCCCTTTGTTGGTGGATTATTTTGTAACAGAGATATGCCAAAGCCAAGGACAACCACTGATGAAGGTGAAACCGGATGCCATAGTAGCGTTGCAAAAGATAGCATGGACTGGCAACATCCGTGAGTTGCGTAATGTGGTGGAACGTCTGATTATCTTATGCGATAAGGAAATAAAGGCGGATGATGTGCAGATGTATGCGCATCCGCTGAAGCATAGGCTTTAAAGGTCCAAATACCAAGCTCCAAATACCAAGGAGCAAGACCCAAATTCCAAATTCCAAGAGTGCCACTACGAACCCCGACACTGCGTGTGCGGGACAGGTTACGAATGTGCGAATTACGAAAGCCCTACGAATTACTAATTTACTAATTACGAATCAGGGAAGGGGGGGGCAGGTTGCAAGAATCAAGTTTCAAGTTGGGAGAATCAGGCTTCGAGGAGGAAATGATAAGGAGCGCGATTCAATACTAAAATATGGGGTGAGAAAACATCGGTTGGTAGCGTAAATAATCAGATTTTCGGAAGAAATAAATCGGATGTCGAAAGAAATAAATCGGTTGCCGAAGTGACTAAGTGGTTTGGCGAAATGAATAGATCTGTTGCCGAAATTAATAAATCGGGTGCCGAAGCAAATAAATCGGGTGCCGAATCAAATAAATCGGGTGCCGAAGCAAATAAATCGGGTGCCAAATGCAATAAATGGTGTTTTGGGGTGGAGGATTGGTTGGATGATTAAAGTGCCCGGGGATAGCCAAGTGGCTCGCGCGCAAGGGATTGGAACGGAAAGCCCACAGGGGCGTTATTCAGCCCCGAGGACTTGGAGAGTAAAGCCCGACCCCCCGATTTTCTCGGGGGGATGCGCCCAAAGGTAAATGGTAAAGGGTAAAGGGTAAATGGTAAAGGGTAAAGGGTAAAAGGTAAAGGGTAAATGGTAAAGGGTAAAGGGTAAAGGGTAAGATCCAAGATCCAAATCCCAAGATCCAAATACCAAGAAGTACTACGAATTACGAATGTGCGAATTACTAATACCAAGGTTAAAATCTTAAATCATAAATCATAAATCTCAAATCAATACTCACCTTCGGGTTCGGCGAAGTTGTTGCGGTCGTCTTTTTTCTTCATGCCAAAAGCATACCGGAGGTTGATGCCAAAGCGTTGGTTGTCCATGTATCTGTCTCCATAAGTGTTTATTTGACCTTGTTGTAGGGAGAATTTTGTTAGCATGGTGTGGAAAATATCGCGGGCATTGATGGTGATGGTGAGTTTCTTTTTGAACAAGGTTTGGGAGATGCCCATGCCTACTCCACCGAAGTTTTTTAGGACGTAAAAGTTCTGATTGCCATTGACCATCATGAATGCCATCAAGGTGATTTTGGTTTGTTTGAAGAGGTTGAGGGAATGGAAGGTGAATAGGCGCCAACTGCCTCGCTTGAAGGTGAAGTCCTGATTCTCATATATTCCCTTGTAATTTGAATAGTTGTATTGGGCGCCCAAGGCGAAGAAATATTTCTTGCCGGGAGGGATGCCAATCATCAAGCGGAAATAGGATTCGGTGTTCTTGCCTAAGTTGTCAAATGTGCGGATGGCAATCTTGTTTTGGGTTTTATCGCTATAGACCACGCTGGAAAAGATGTCTTTGGTGTAGTTTTGTCCGAAAGCCAAGACGGGCATGTCGTCGAAGCTGATGTTGATTTCATAATTGTCGGTGAACTGCGGTCGCAAGGCAGGGTTGCCGGTTTCGTATAATAATTCATCCACAAATTTGATGTAGGGATTGAGGTTTTGATAGTCGGGACGGGTGATGGTTCGGCGGTAAATCAGATAAGCGGACAGTTTGATGCCTAATATCTTTGGTAAATCGCGCGTCAGATAAACATAGGGGAAGAAGTCAACGCGGTTGATTAAGAAGCTGGTGTCGGCAGGAATGCTTTGATGTCCAATCATATAGGTGTGCTCCATGCGAACGCCTGCTTTCAAGGTGAACCACTTGCCAAAGGTTTTGGAGGCTTGGGCATAGGCCGCATTGATGCTCTCCTGATAGTTGAAGGCATTGGTTCGGATGGTGTCAACTATGGAGGTTCCGCTTTGGTCTAAGAAATAATTTGATTGACTGCGGTAGTCCTGATAGGTGCTTTTGATGCCTGCTTCCAACTTCCATTTGTGGGCAAATTGATAGGTTAAATCGGATTGAAATACACCGTAGTGTCGCTGTTGTTTGTTTGTGCCATCGCCTTTGCGTTCAAATGTCAACGGGACAGTAAAGCTTGATAGATAGTTTTGTGAGACATTGTTGTTGTTGAAACTATAGCTGAATTTGGTGTCTAAATTGGAACCGATGGTGTCGAATTTGCGGACGATGCCGATGTCTTGTTGTATATTTAAAAGCTTGGAATTGCTCGAGGTTGTGTTATCGTATTGTCCGAGTAGCAATTCATCTATACCATTAATATTACTGTTGCTTAGTGCGGAAGCTTTGGGCAAACTGCCATTCAACCTGCCGTCATAGGTCATGTTTACATGCTTGCCGGCATCGAAACTTATGCCGTAGCCGATGTAGGCTTGCTCGCTTTGTTGGTGACTTGTGGAGGCTTGATGCAAAAGGGTATCTAGGGACAAAGTTCGGACGGAATGAATCTCCTCGCGGACTTCGTTGTGGTTGTAGTTTAAATTTACATAAGAGGTTACTTTTCCGCCGCCATTGCTGATGTTGAAGCCTGCAAAGCGATTTCCATAGAAGCCTTGACTCATGCCAATGCTGACGGATCCTGTGCGACCAATTTTGACGCCTTTTTTCAAAACGATGTTGATGATGCCGCCCGAACTGCTTGCGTCATATTTGGTGGAAGGGGTGCGCAAGACTTCAATCTGTTGGACACTGCCCGGGGGCAAAGAACGCAGCAAGGTGGCGATGTCCTCGTTGCTCATCTTTAGTTCGTTGCCATTGATTTGAATGGTTGCTGCCATGGTGCTGCTCAAATAGATGCTTCCGTCCTGATCCACATATAGCCCGGGGGTTTTTTCTAAAACTTCCAAGGTGTTGCTGCTTGTGTTGATGAGTGGCACAGGGTCTATAATCATTTTGTCGTCTTCCTGGCGGATGAGGGGGCGTTGGGCGGTGATGGTTGCCTCGCCTATGGTGATAGCATTCTCGTGTAAGTGATATTCAAATTTCTGATGATCGGTGGTTGCGGTGAGGGTGTCTTGTAGGGTGGCGAAACCAAGGTAGCTGATTTTGATTCGATAAGGAATATTCGGTTTGACATCGAGATGCAAGACTCCCATTTGGTTGGTGATGTTACTGACAGAGGATGAATCTTTGAGTTTGATGAGCTGGACCACAGCGCCCGGGAGTGTTTCGCCTGCGGGATTCTTGACGATTACGCTGATGGATTGGGCAAAGGAAATTGTTATGGATAAACAAAAGATGAGGAGGCAGGATATGAATAAATGGAAGTTTGACTTCATGGAATGGCTAATTAATAGGTAATGACTTTGAATTGATTTTATAAAATTTACTTGAGGGAAGAGTTAGTATTTGCAAAGGAAGTAAAACTTTTGGAAAGAAAAAAATAAAAGTTGGGGATTTCTTTTGGGGAGGGGTTTTGATTTGAGATTTTTGATTTGGGGAATTTGGATTTTGGAAAGCAAGTTTGGAACAATAGGGGGATATAATAAATGGTTTAGGCATAGCTTAGAAAAATAAATTCGACTAAGGCTGCGCCTTAGCCGAACGAGGATAACAGATACGCTTGGTGCAAAACCCATTTTACTTGCTGTTATTTGTATCTGTAAAGGTGTGTAAGTGCTAATTTCCCGTCACTATCGTAGCTCTCAAATCTCACAAGTCTTTGCTTTTCATCATAATAGTATTTGTCAATAAACTTATTATTCTTTTGAATCGTTATCTCTTCCAACAACTGATTTTTGACGCTATACGTTTTAATTGTCTTTGTTGTTCCCCAATTGTTTATATTCCAAGTCAACTCAGAAATTTCTTGAAGACCCACGTATTGATATTCTGTTGTCCATAAAAGTTCATCCTTATCAAATGACTTCTCTTTTACTAGTTGCCCTTCCTCATTATACTCATACTCAAATCCATTATGTGATCCTTGACTAACAATGGAATAGCTTTTAGTCTTTTTGCCATTACTATTATATTCATACTTGACAAGTCGTGTTAATTTCCATGTTCGTTGCTTTTCATAATCTTCAGATGTTACTATGCATCCTCCAGATCTGCCAATACCTTTATCAACACCAGCCTTCAATCTTTTTTTAAATTCAAAAGATTCTAGCGTAATAAGTAATGAATCCTTATAGTAGTAAAAGGTTTTTTGGACTTCTCCTGCCATAAAGGTTTCATAATAGTCTGTTCTTGCTTTTAATTTCCCTTGCTCATTATATTCATTGATTGTTAAAACGTCAGTTCGTCCGTTACCTTTATCTGTTTTATAGTCCTTAAAATATTCTGCAATGATTCTACCAGCGTCATCGTATTTTTCTGAGTGCGTTATTGTTCCCTTTGAACTATCATTATCAAAGTATTGATAAACCTGTAAGTCAAGAAAATGTTCAAATTTAATAGTGCTATCAATTACAAGTTGTTGTTGTTGCGTTATTGTCGTTTGGTTTTGCCCAAATGCAAAGTTTATCAGCGAAGTCAGTCCTAATATTACTAATTGTTGTTTCATTATTGTAGCAAATGCTTGTTGTAAGTCGTTTTTCTTTCAGTTGTCATAGTGAAGTCAAAGTGCTAAATAGTCCATCAATAACTTTTGCCATTCTTTTAATATCAAGTGTTTCCATTGCGTCTGTTGGTTTGTGATAATTCTTGTTTCTGAGAAATGATGTGTCGGTAAGCATTAATGCACTAAAACCAAATTTCCAATAATTCAAATGATCGGACAAGTCAATACCTGAAGCCGGAGTACCTGTAAACTTTTTTGTTCGGATAGCTTTTGTCGCTTTGTATTTTCTGCAAAATTTCCTTGTGAATTGTCCTGCACCAAACTTTTTTACAAGGGTTATGTAATTGCCTTTATTACCCTTGAAAAGTGAAAGAAGGTCAATAGGATATGATTGTGATTCTTTCTCGTCCTTAAAATAACCAATCATTTCGAGTGAAATCATTCCGTAAACTTCGGTTTTATTATCCGCAAGAGATTTGGCGTGAATGTAACTACCCATATATTCCGTTCTGAAATATGGTGGCTCTTCTAATGAGTAAGCAACAAGGTCAACACGTTGATTTAATTTCTGTCCTTTTAAAAGTCGGGAAAGCTCCAGTAGTCCAACAACTCCGCTTGCATTGTCATCAGCGCCTTCTTGATTTCCACAAACGTCATAGTGTGCACCAACAATAATTCTCTTTTTATTTTCTGTGCCGAATGAACAAATTACATTCTTATAAACTTGTCCATCTACCGAATACTCCTGTACGAAAATACTGTCTGAATATTGACTAAATACTGTTTTAATATAGTCCGCAGTTTTGTTAAGTTGGTCAATGTTTTTGTAGGTGCGGAATTTTCCTGTTTTGGTAATAGCTGTCAGATGAGATTTTATTATTGTCGTGTCAGAGAAGGTCGTTGCGAAACAATAAGTTGTCACAAGTAAAAGGAAGAGTGTCGCTATGAGTTTTGATGGCTTCATAAAAATGGCATTATAACGTTTCGGTTGTTACTTTTCGGTGGCATTGGAGATAATTGTCTTTAATTAACAATCTATCTGCCACTGAAAGCATCAGCTTATTAGCGTTTCGTTTGTTATTGAAATACTATTTCTTAATTCATAGGCTAAAAATAAACTGACAAGGTAATTACTTCCTGGATGGTTTCAAAAATTCGGCAGCTTCGCAGTATTAATAAATTATTAAAAAGTTGAAAAGTTAAAAAGCCCGAATTGCACGCACATAATATGTGCTGCTCTTACTACCAACGCTCTGGGCGCCATTGGCGAAGCTCTGCATCACTGCGCTGGTGGCACCTAACTCGCTAGAACTCCAATAGCTGGCATTGGCAAAACCGCCTACCTCAGCATTTTGTTGGTATAATAAATTCAACTCATACTTTGAAGGTAAATACCAATCGCCATAAGTTACTCCACCATCAATAACTATATGATCGGTGCAAGCTTTTGCAGCAAAATTCCCCGCTTGGTTATCAGCCATTTGTGTAGCTACTATCATGACTGTGTTCGTTTTACCTACATATAAACCATCTCCTGTACTGCCTGTAGTCCGATTCGTTCCATTATACCAATATCCGATGTTTTGGTCGGAGGTTGCTGCTATCAAACCGTGTTGCCCTGTTGCATCCAACCAGAATATTATACCCCCCTGGTAGCTTTCGCCAATGTAGTGCACAATTACTACCGGGAGCGGTGTACTAATATTATAAGGGCTTGCCGTAGT
>CAIOJS010000510.1 GCA_903858655.1 uncultured bacterium
AGCATAGCTCATAGTCAGGACAATACTGTTTATCAGGATAATCATGCGATTGCGATTCCTATTGTCAGAAACGAAAATACAGACGCAAATTCGCGCATCACCAATTACTTTATTGACGAAATTGCCCTCAGCAATCAGAAAAAGGCGGAGTTTACCAAGTTTATCTTCACGGGAACGCAGATTTGTCGCATCGTTGAAACGCAGAAAGGCAACTTTTCCGCCAACTTCGAGCTGACAGACGTAACCAACACCGGCGATGTCAATTATAAAAGCTTCTCTATTGCAGATATATTGATTCCATCCAACTGCTCTTTCACCTTTAAGGTGTATGGGAGTCAGGCAAATCCGATTTCAGTTCAATCGCTTGCGAAACTGTCTGTGCAGAAGGGCTATAAAAAGTTGGCAGACTTCAACTTTGCCGACACATCGCAGGCGAAGAAGTTCCGTATTGAACTCTTAGACTTGCAATTTAACTACGATAGCTTGGCAATTACGCGCTTCTCCAAACGGCTCAAGCTGATTGACGACTATTTCCTGTCGGAGACATTGATACAGCAGTATATGAACCAAGTGAAGACCATAGATTTCAGCAATACCGACATGATTATCGTCTATGATATCCGTTTGAAAGACTTAGAGAAAGCCTCCGAAGAGTTGTACAATTTAGATTTCGCTGGTAAGCTACAGTTAGGCTCCCACGACCCCATTCAATTCATAGAGAAGTACAACAACTTCTCCGATACCCTGCTCCTGATGCGCAATCAGATGAATGAGAAACTCTCCACTTTGGACAGAATCTATTATGATAAAGGTATGGGAGAGATTCAGCGTAAAGAAACCCTCAAAGGCGAAACTTACTTCAAGAAATCCATACTGTTCAATCCCCGATACGCGCCTTCGCAACTAGAACTTGCCAAGATACAGTTCCGCCGTGATAGTTTGATAGACGCTTCCAACAAGATAGCTTACATCCTCCAGAAGTTAAACCCCGAGCCTACAGTGCAGAAGCAAGTGGTGCTCTATGCCGACACAGTTTACACCAAGATGATAACCGTTGGCAATGAATACGTAAGGACAGAGAAGTATAATGAAGCTGTGGAACTGTTTGAGCAATGCACCAGGTTCTGCACAGACTTGCCTGCTTACAGTTGCAACGGAACACATAAGAAGGGCTTGGCATCAGCCAAGTTTGGGATTTATCAATCCTATCTCTCGGTTTCGCAAAAGGCTCTTGACAACGGCAAACTTGAGCTGGCGGAAATCTATATCACCGCCGCGCAAAGCTATCAGAAAACCAACAGCAACGAAATCATCAGCGATGCCGGAGCACTGCTAAAATTCGAAAAACTTGTGACATCCTACGTCGTTAAAGCTGACACCAACAACTCAAAACAGCAATATGAAAAAGCCTTAGCGCTGCTCGAGAAGGCGCAAAACGTGAGTAAGTTGAACGCGCTGCCTTTGTCAGATAAATTTAATAAGAGTCTGGCAAAAACAAAGAATGGCACCTACCGCACCAAGCTAAAACGTAGTGTCAAAGCATTGAAAGCTGGCGATGCCGACCAAGCCGAAGCCCTGCTGACCGAAGCCAAAGCTTATCAAACTCAAAACGCCGACATCGTGAAGCTGTCCACAACTGCAGACTCTTTGCTCTCGAAGATAAAAGGCATGCAATACACAAGTGCCATCACCAAGGGGGTTTTCAATGTGTATCTACAGAACTATTCGACAGCACTCAACTATTTTGATAATGCTAAGAAGTTGGAGCAAAACTATACCTTCAAGACCTCGCCCCTACTCGATTCATTGATACAAGCCACCGCCTTGCCCGTAATTCTGAAACAGATGGACTACGCAAAAAGCCTATTAATCTTAAATAGGATAGACTCCGCAAAAGCGATGGTGCCCTTCATCAAAAACATGCAATACCAACATCAACTCGCCAATGACAGCATCATTAACCATCGCTTCAACCGCTTGAACCGATTAATTTTTAAGACAGAATGTACCAATGCGCGCAATAGCTTCGACAGTGCTTACACTCAAGGTACTATATCCGCCAACAAGCAAGACTATCTCAAAGCATCGGAACTTTTCACTGCTGCCATAAAGATTTCAGAGCGTTTCCCAGAGTGCAATATTGACGCATCGAACACCATTAACGACAAAAAGATGATACAAGCGGCAGCAGAGTATCAATTATTGTTGCAAAAAGCCGATTTCGCCCTAGCGCAGCAAAACCTTTCGGAGTACTTCATACATTATTTTGAAGCAGAAAATTTTTACGTCAGTAATTCAATAAAGAACTACGGCTTAATCCATCATTTGCTCATAGACATTGTCATAATCTCCACCAATATTGACTTTGTGGTGGCAGCCAACGAACTCTTCATTACCAAAAACCGCCCTGACGAAGCCATGGTTTGTTTAAAAACCTTGCAAAAGCTACAATATCCTATTGATAAAACCAAAGGCATGCAGCAACAATTGGGCACCAAGATGGCAATGAAAGACTATGCCATAAACCCCGCCATGAACCCCTTGATTACTGTGACTGCCTATACCGCCAACGACAAATGGTTCAACTACTTCAAAAATGCCTATTGTAGAAGCTATAAATCCTTGAAATAAACTTATAAAGTCTCATAAGTTAATTAGCTCTTAATTGCCGTTTTACAGTTCGTTGTTAATAACAAGCAATTTTTTCTTAAACAAAATAGCAATTTATATCAGAAAATTCCTTTATTTTGCACCATGTTTTTTATTATCTCAAAAATAACAGCCTTTTTGCTCAGCCCGCTCACTTTTGTATGCGTGTTATTCCTATGCGGCATCATGACCAAGAACGCAATGCGTTCGCGTAGATTCTTCATCGCTGCATTCATCTTTTTTATGTTCTTCACCAATTCAGCTATCATTGACGAACTGATACGCTGGTGGGAAGAGCCTATGATAACTTTAGATAAAGGTCAACATTACGATGCAGGCATTGTGTTGTGCGGCGGCATGGTGAATATTGACAATGATTACGACCGTCTGATTTTTCGCGATAACACCGACCGCATCCTGCAAGCAATTCTACTCTATCAACAAGGCGTGGTGAAGAAGGTCATTATCGCGGGAGGGCCCGGCAGTTTGGTTTATAAAGATGTCATTGAAGCAAATCTCATCAAACGCTATTGGCTGGAGATTGGTCTGCCCGAATCGGACATCATCATTGATTCCACTTCGCACAATACACACGAAAACGCGGTGAATTGTGTGAGCATCATCAATAAAACATGCAAACAAGCACATATCCTGCTCATCACTTCTGCCCTCCACATGAAACGGGCTACTGCATGTTTCAACAACGAGGGACAATGTGTTACTATGTATTCAGTGGGAAAAATTGCCGGCAAACGCCACACGGATATTGGCTATTATCTTATCCCCGAAACAGAAGCTATCACCCGTTGGGAAAACTACATACATGAAGTGTTGGGCTATTTTTCCTATGCGCTGATGGGCTATATTTAAGAGTGGAAACACACCTACCTAAATCTTTTCCGATAAAAATGTTTATTCTCATCAAATAAACATGTAACTTTGCATCTCATTCTAAAAAACAATATCATGAAATCAGAAAAAATAGACGTGAGCGAAGTGATGCACTGCGACGCCCATACCCTCTACAATGCTTGGCTCGACAGCAAAGAACACAGTGCTTTCACAGGTTCCACAGCCCAATTTCACCATCAACTTGGTGCACCCTTCATGGCATGGGACGGCTACATCTCAGGCGAAATCCTCGAATTGGAAGCCGATACCCGTATCCTGCAATCTTGGCGCGCCACCGATTTTCCCGAAGATGCCGACGACTCTTTATTGGAAGTGATATTCGAAAACGTAAAACAAGGCTGCAAAATCACCATACTACACTGGAATCTACCCAAAGGTATGTTGCTTGCCTACACCGAAGGTTGGCAAGAGTATTACTTCAAACCCATGAAACTATACTTTAATAAATAGCACCATCCCCCACTCATGAGTCACCTCTTATTCATCCTCATTCTTGGTATTCTAACGTTCAACTACCTCTTTGGTTTGATGCTCGACTATTTGGACAGCACCCGTTGGAGCAATCAACTGCCCCAAGCCCTAGTGGGCATCTACGATATCGAGAAATATCGCAAAGCGCAAGATTATGAGAAAACCAACACCCGTTTCTCTCTGTGGACAGGCGCCCTATCCTTCCTTTCCATGCTCTTGATGCTGCTCTTGGGTGGCTTTGCTTGGCTCGACGAATTCGTCAGGGGCTACTCCCAACAGCCCATCTGGATGGCATTGCTCTTTTTTGCCATTTTGGGCTTGGCTTCCGACCTGCTCGCCATGCCCTTCAGCATCTACCACACCTTTGTGATAGAACAAAAATTCGGCATGAACACCACCACGCCCCGCACCTATATCCTCGACAAAATCAAATCATGGCTTTTGGCAGGCGTTTTGGGTGGCGGCATCTTGGCGTTCGTCGTATGGATTTATGGCGCCACAGGCTCGTGGTTTTGGATTATCGCTTGGGGCTCGCTCACGGGTTTCTCGCTCTTCATGTCCTTGTTCTATTCCAATTTAATTGTGCCCTTGTTCAACAAGCAGAAACCCTTAGAAGCCGGCGAACTGCGCGATGCCATACAAGCCTTTGCCTCCCTAACAGGTTTCAAACTCAAAAACGTTTTTGTCATTGATGGCTCCAAACGTTCCCTCAAAGCCAATGCCTATTTCACAGGCTTCGGTCCTAAGAAACGCATCGTGCTCTACGACACCCTCATCAGCAAACTCTCCACCCAAGAAATTGTCGCCGTCCTTGCGCACGAAATTGGGCACTACAAGAAGAAACACATCATCTATGGCATGCTCACCTCCATCCTCAGCAGCGGATTCATTCTCTATATCTTGTCCTTGTGCATCGGCATGCCCGACATATCCGCTGCCTTGGGCGCAACCCTCCCAAGTTTTCATATCGGCATCATCGCCTTCAGCATGCTCTATAGCCCCATCAGCATGATAGTGGGCATCGCGGGCAGCTATGTATCCCGCCGCAACGAATATGCCGCCGACCGCTTTGCCGCCCAACACCATCAAGGCGAAGCCCTCAAAAGCGGTCTCATCAAACTCTCGGTGCTCAACCTTAGCAACCTCCAACCCCATCCTTTCACTGTCCTTGTCAGCTATTCCCATCCAACGCTTTTGCAACGCATCGAAGCTTTGGAAACTGATAGATCATAATATTTTAAACAGAGACTAACAATTTGGGATTGGTCATTTGTGGTCATTTTTTGCCATTTAATGGACATTATTTGTCATTTTTGGTCATTGGTGGCGATGGTTGGATGGTTGAGTTTATTGAGTTGCAGGAGGAAATTGTTGATTTTGCAAAAAAAGATTATATAATGCTGATATATTGTTTTTTATGAAGGTTTTTCTTCATTTTTATTTATTTCAAACATAGTTTGAAACGCATTTGACGAACCCTACATTGCATCCGACGAACCCTACATTGCATCTGACAAACCCTACATTGCATCTGACGTAACCTACATTGCATCTGACGAACCCTACATTGCATCTGACGAACCTTACATTGCGTTTGACGAACCCTACATTGCATCTGACGGAGCCTACTTCTCATCTGACGGAGCCTACTTCTCATCTGACGAAGCCTACCTGACATAAAACGGAACCTACATTGCATCTGACGAACCCGACATTGCGTTTGACGGAGCCTAATTTTGATATCACTACTGTCCGGTTAAATTTTTCTTTGTTATAATGTCGTGCCTACGGCACTTTTATTCTGCTCTTAATCGTTTGTTCTACCATACTTTCGTACCTACGGTACTTTTTGAAGCCTCGTGAGAGGTGACATTATGGTAGATATATGCACGTAAAGAAAATCAAGCCCCGTTAGGGGCGACATTATAATAGTCCTTCCTTTTTTATCGGTAAACAGATGACACTATTATAGAACACAGAATGCAGTTCAACACTTTGAAAAAAAAATATTGTTTTTTTTTGGTGGAATAGAAATAATTCTTAATTTTGCAAAAAAAACAATTATGGAAAATCCACAACAATCAGAAATGGCTCGTAATTTGGCTGTAAAAACTCAATTAGGTTTGGATAGCGGCTGTATGACGGGTAATGTGAAAATAATCGCGAAAAGTGGTCAAGTGATACATGCGGTTGATTTGAATATAGCTGCTGCTTCGGCGGCATACCCAGATAATAGCGGGTATAGCAATTTAAAAAACCTTGCAAAAATTGCTTTGAGTGAAAAAGCTTCAACTGATGCGGGTTTGGCACATGTGGCATTGACTGATATGGGTAAGATTGATATAGCCGAGAAGTTGCATGTTAATGAAACAGATTATAGTGATTTGGCTGATGTTGCGTGCCAAGCGTTGGCGCAGAGTGCGCACGATGTTATGGCAGAAAATTTGGATGATTTGGCACCAGATATTACTGAAGCGATACTTGAAGA